>JAOPWW010000122.1 GCA_025965495.1 Frankiales bacterium | reverse complement strand
GTCCCCGCCGCAGCACCACCGGCCCCGCCGGCCCCGTCGCCCGTCCCGCCGCGGGCCGCTCCTCCGGCCCCCGGTCCGGGAGGCTTCGCGCTGCCGGGCTGACGCGGGCGCGGTCGGACGCAGTCGTGCGCGACCGGTCGGTCGTGCGCGGCCGCTCAGTCGTGCTGGGTGGCTGTCTCGACGTCCACGTCGCCGGAGCCCCCGCCGCCCCGCAGCACGACGGTCCGCGCTCCTGCGGGCCGCGGCGCGCAGGCCGCCTCGCAGGTCACGTCCCCGCTGCCGCCGCGCAGCTGCGAGGTGTCGACCTGGACGTCGTCCGGCACGACCACCGTCACGTCGCCGGAGCCCGACGGCACGTCGACCACGCTCTGGTCCGCCCGCACGGTGAGGACCCGGTCGCCGGAGCCGCCGCTCCCGCTCCCCCCGTGCGACAGGGCGCCCAGCCCGATCGCGGCAGCGATCCCGACCAGGACCACCGTCCGCCGCTGGCGCCGTGGGCGCCAGCGGCGCGAGGAGCGGGCCGCCGCGGCGAGGGCGCGCGAGGACCGGTCGTCCGCGGAGCGGTACGCCGCGGCGGTGTACGCGGCCGTCACGTCCGCAGTCGTGACGTCCGCCGCCGTGACGTCCGCCGCGGAGACCTCGCCCGGCTTCGGGGCCCGGACGCTGACGCTGCCCATGACGGCGACGGCGTGCAGATGCACGACCGGACCGCCGGGCAGCGCAGGGGGGAGGTCGACCCCCCGGTCGCCCATCACGGACGCGCCCGTCAGGCGGACGTCCGCGCCGCGCGGCACCACCACCTGCACGTCGCCCATCACGGCCACCGCGCGGACCGACACCGTCGACGGGAGGTCGTCGCGGTCGAGGTCGAGGTGCGCGGAGCCCATCACGGCGTACCCGGCGACGCTCTCCCCCGGCGCGACCGGTCCTCGCAGCCGCTCCTCGCTCATGACGGCGACCGTGCGGTGGACCCGCCCGGTCGCCGGGGCCGGGAGGGCCGAGGCCGGCGTGGGGAGCGCTCCCGGCAGGTCCGCCACGACGACGGCCAGCTCCCCGCGGGTGCGAGCCGCCCACAGCGCCTGGGCGCGCTCGTCGTACTCGCCGAGGGTCAGGACGCCGTCGCCGACGGCCCGGTGCAGCCGCTCGTCGACCGCCTGGCGCTCGACGTCGCCGATCCGCACGTGGTCGTCGGCGGGCTGCAGGCTCACGCGGCCCACGATGGCACTCACGAGGAGAGAAGACCAGGCTGCAACAGACAGGGGGCGCCGGTGCGTGGAGAGGGGGTGACCTTCGAGGAGTTCGTGCTCGCCCGCGGGCCGGCCCTCGTCCGCTTCGCCCACGGCCTGTGCGGCGACCGCCACCTCGCGGAGGACCTCCTGCAGGACGTGCTCGCCCGCTGCTCCCCCCGCTGGGACCGCCTCGCCGACCGGCCCGAGCCCTACGTCCGGGCCGCCCTGGTCCGCGCCCTGGTCAGCTGGCGGCGCCGCCGCTCCAGCACCGAGCAGCCCGGAGTGCTGCCCGACCTCGCAGCGCCCGAGGGCGGCCCCGAGGAGCGCGACGCCGTCTGGCGGCTGCTCGCCACCCTGTCCCCGCGGGAGCGGGCCGTCCTGGTGCTGCGGCACTACGAGGCGCTCCCCGACGACGAGATCGCGGCCCTGCTCGGCTGCCGCCCGGCGACGGTCCGGAGCCTGGCCGCCCGCGGCGCCGCCCGGGTGCGCGCCCTGCCCGACGTCGAGGCCCGGCGGTGAGCGCCCTCGACGACGTCCTGCGGTCCTCCGTGGACGCCCACGTCGGCGCCCCCGTCGACGCCGGTGCGCTGCTCGTCGGGGCGACCCGTACGGCCTCCCGGCGCCGCCGGCGGACCCGGGCCGCCGCGGTCGTCGCGGTGGCCGCCTCCGTCGCGGCCGTGGTCACCGGGGCCGGGGTCCTGAGGGCGGACGAGCCGGACGCACCGGCTGCCCCGGTGGCCCACCCGGTCCCGGCCGGGCAGCAGGCGGTCAGCTGGCACGGCGTGCAGGTGCTGGTCCCGGCGTCGTGGCGGCTGGACGCCCTGCGCTGCACCCAGGCGGCGGCCGACACCGTCCTGCGGCCCGGCGCACGCCTCACCTGCCTCGCCCGGCAGGCGCCGGGCCTCACTGTCGTGGAGTTCTCCGCCCTGACCCCGGACGGTCGGGGGACCCCGGCCGCCGCCGCGACGACGCCGGTCGACCTCGACGGCGTCCCCGCCCTGCGCGGCACGGTCCTCTCGTACAGCAGGTACGCCCAGCCGCAGGAGGTGCTGGTCGTCCCGTCCGAGCAGGTGGTGGTGACCGTGACCGCCCCGACGTACGACGTGACACGCGCCCTGCTCGACACCGCGACGGTCGTCGACGTCGACGCGAACGGCTGCCGGTCCCGCGTGGCAGCGACCCGCGCCACGGGACCCGCCCCGCGCTCCGGCGCGGACGCCTCGCTCCTGCCCGGCTCGCCGACGTCGGTGAGCGTCTGCCGCTACGCCGGCCTGCGGCTGGAGGAGTCGCGCCGGCTGTCGCCCGGCGTGGTCCGGGCCCTGCAGACCCGCCTCGAGGGCCTGCCGACCGGCCGCTCCGGCCGCCTCCCCGTCGACGAGACCAGCGACGACGCCTGCCGGGAGGCCGACGCCGGCGGTCTCCTGCTCGACGCCGCCTACCGGCGCGGCCCGCACGTCCAGGTCTGGGACCGGGAGCAGGCCTGCACCGACCGGTCCCCCACCAACGGCACCGCGGTCCGTCGGGTCGCGCCGCTGGACACCTACCGGCTGCTGCACGGCGACCCCCTGGAGCTGCCGGCCGCGCGAGTCGGGCCGGCCCCGGAGCTCGGGTTCGCCGGCCTGCCCCGCCGGCAGTCGCCGCCCGTCCCGGCGCAGCGGGCCGACCTGCTGGCGCGCACCGACGATCCTGCCGACGGGCGCCTGCTGGGGGTCCGGCTCGCCGACGGGCGGCGCTGCCTGCTGCTGGCGACGAGCGAGGCCGCCCCGCCGTCGCTGTGCGACCTCCAGGCCGGGACGCTAGAGACCTTCGACGACGGCACGGGCACCTGGGCCGGCACGACGACCGACGTCGTCCGCAGCGTCCGGGTCCTCGTCGACGGCCGGCAGGTCGCCGTCGTGGCGACGTACGGGGCGGGCGCGACCTGGGCCCAGCGCCGAGCGTTCCTGGTGCGGCTCCCGGCCGGCAGCCGTCCGCGGTTCGTGCCCCTGGACGGCCTGGGCCGGACGGTCCCGTAGACGCAGCAGGGCCCGCCACCTCGCGGAGGTGACGGGCCCTGAGCTGCTGGGGTGCTGGGTCTAGTAGCGGTACATCTCGCTCTTGTACGGGCCCTCGACGTCGACGCCGATGTACTCCGCCTGGTCCTTGCGGAGCTTGGTCAGCTTGACGTTGAGCGCGTCGAGGTGCAGGCGCGCCACCTTCTCGTCCAGGTGCTTCGGCAGGACGTACACGCCGAGCGGGTACTGGTCGGTCTTGGTGAACAGCTCGATCTGGGCGAGCACCTGGTTGGTGAAGCTCGCGCTCATCACGAACGACGGGTGTCCGGTCGCGTTGCCGAGGTTCAGCAGGCGACCCTCGCTGAGCATGATGATCGAGTGGCCGTCGGGGAAGACCCACTCGTCGACCTGCGGCTTGATGTTGTTGCGGGTGATGCCCTTGACCTTGGTCAGGCCGGCGATGTCGATCTCGTTGTCGAAGTGACCGATGTTGCCGACGATGGCCTGGTGCTTCATCCGGCCCATGTCCTCGGCCATGATGATGTCCTTGTTGCCGGTGGCCGTGATGAAGACGTCGGCGGTCTCGATGACGTCCTCGAGGGTCGCGACCTGGAAGCCCTCCATGGCGGCCTGGAGCGCGCAGATCGGGTCGACCTCGGTGACGATGACGCGGGCGCCCTGGGCGCGCAGCGACTCCGCGGAGCCCTTGCCGACGTCGCCGTAGCCGAAGACGACGGCGGTCTTGCCGGCGAGCATCACGTCGGTGGCGCGGAAGATGCCGTCGACGAGCGAGTGGCGGCAGCCGTAGAGGTTGTCGAACTTGCTCTTGGTGACGCTGTCGTTGACGTTGATCGCCGGGAACAGCAGCGAGCCGCCCTTGAAGAACTCGTACAGGCGCATGACGCCGGTCGTGGTCTCCTCGGTGACGCCCTTGATGCCGGCGGCGATCTCGGTGAACCGGGTCGGCTTCTCGGCCAGCGAGCGGCGCAGGGTGTCGAGGATGACCGCGTACTCCTCGGAGTGCGACTCGTCCGTGGCGGGCACGACGCCGGCCTTCTCGAACTCGGCGCCCTTGTGGATCAGCAGCGTGACGTCGCCGCCGTCGTCGAGGATCATGTTGGGGGCCTCGCCGCCGGGCCAGTTCACGGCCTGCTCGGTGCACCACCAGTACTCGGGGAGGGTCTCGCCCTTCCAGGCGAAGACCGGCACGCCGGCCGGGGCGTCGACGGTCCCGTTCGGGCCCACGGCGACGGCGGCCGCGGCGTGGTCCTGGGTCGAGAAGATGTTGCAGGAGACCCAGCGGACCTTCGCACCGAGCTCGACGAGCGTCTCGATGAGCACCGCGGTCTGGATCGTCATGTGCAGGGACCCGATGATCCGGGCGCCGGTGAGCGGCTTGGTGGTGCCGAACTCCTCGCGCATGGACATGAGGCCCGGCATCTCGTGCTCGGCGAGGCGGATCTCCTTGCGGCCGAACGCGGCGAGGCCGAGGTCGG
>JAOPWW010000113.1 GCA_025965495.1 Frankiales bacterium | reverse complement strand
CCCGGGCCGACCTCACCCCGGCGCAGGTCGAGCAGGCGGGGGCGGCGGTGGACGCGGCCCTCCCGCGGCGCTAGCCGGGCAGGACCACCAGCAGGGAGCTGCGGGGCGACGGCACGGACGCGTCGGGGCGGCAGGTGCGGCAGGCGCCCCGTCCCGTGCAGGTCCGGCAGGCGACGGTCCCGTCGCCCTTCCCCATCGGTGACAGGGCCCCGCGCGTTACCGGTCCGCGGGCGCCCGCGGGGCGCGCAGCACGTAGCCGACCCCCCGCACCGTGTGGAGCAGCCGCGGCTCGCTCGTGTCGAGCTTCTTGCGCAGGTACGAGACGTAGGACTCGACGACGTTCCCGTCGCCCCCGAAGTCGTAGTTCCAGACGTGCTCGAGGATCTGCTGCTTGGACATGACCCGGTTCGGGTTCTGCATGAGGAAGCGCAGCAGCTTGAACTCGGTCGGGGACAGCTCGACGTCGGCGTCGCCCTTCCAGACCTCGTGGGTGTCGTCGTCGAGCACCAGGTCGGCGAAGACCAGGCGCGCCGTGCTCGGCTCCTCTGCGCCCTGGGCGACCGTGCCCCCGGCGCGGCGCAGCACCGCGCGGACCCGGGCGACCACCTCCTCCAGGCTGAACGGCTTGGTGATGTAGTCGTCCCCGCCGATGGTGAGGCCGTTGACCTTGTCCTCGGTGGCGTCCTTGGCAGTGAGGAACACGACCGGGACCTGCTGGTCGCGCCGCAGCGTGCGGGCCACCTCGAAGCCGTCCATCCCGGGCAGCATCACGTCGAGCAGCACGAGGTCGGGCTTGCTCTCCCGGGCCCGGTTGAGGGCGTCCGGGCCGGTGCTGGCCGTCGTGACCTCGAAGCCCGCGAAGCGCAGGCTCATGCTCAGGAGCTCGAGGATGTTCGGCTCGTCCTCGACGACGAGCAGGCGGGCCTCGGGGGCGGTACGGGTCACAGCAGGTCTCCAGGCGGTCGCGGGCGTGCTGCCAGGGTGCCTGCGCACCCTGCCCCGTCCCTGGGCGTTCCCTGGGAGCCGGCTGTGAGCCGGGTCAGGCGACCTCGACCGCGCGACCGTCCTCGGCGCTCGCGGCCCCGGCCGTCGCCGGCGTCTCGACCTCGGCCTCGGCCTCGCGCAGGCGGTGCAGCGCGAACGCACCGGTCAGGGCGAGCGGCACGGCCAGGAGCACCCAGGCCAGCAGGACGAGCAGCAGTGCGGTCACGAGGTCCCCCGGGCGGTCGACGGCGGTGCGGGCGCCCGGGGCCGGGGACGCAGGAGGCTCCAGGGTGCCCGAGGACGGCCGGGCGCGCAGGCGTTCCGGCGGACAGCCGGGTGCTAGGGCGTCTCGACGTCGGTGACGCGCAGGCCGGCGTGCACCTTGTAGCGCCGGTTGACGCTGATGAGGTTCGCGGTCAGGGCTTCGACCTGGTGGGCGTTGCGGAGCCGCCCCCCGTAGACGCCGCGCATCCCCGGGACGGCGCTGGCGAGCTCCTGCACGAGGTCGGTCGCCTCGCGGTCCTCGCCGAGCACGAGGACGTCGGTGTCGATGCTCTCGACCGCCGGGTCCTCGAGCAGCACGGCGCTCACGTGGTGGAAGGCCGCGACGACGCGGCTCTCGGGCAGGAGCGCGGCGGCCTGCTGCGCGGCCGACCCCTCCGGGACGTCCAGGGCGAAGGCGCCCTGCTTGTCGAAGCCGAGCGGGTTGACGCAGTCGACGACGACCTTGCCGGCGAGCGCGTCCGCGAGCTGCCGGAGCAGGTCGGCGTGGCCGTCCCAGGGCACCGCGACGACGACGACGTCGCCGGCGAGGGCCGCGGCCCGGTTGTCCGCCCCGCGCACCCCGGCGCCGAGCGCGGCCGCCGTCTCGACGGCCTTGTCCTCGCTCCGGCTCCCGAGGACGACCTGCAGGCCGGCCGCGGCGAAGCGCCGCGCGAGGCCGCGGCCCTGCGGCCCGGTGCCGCCGAGCACGGCGATGGTCTGGTCTGCGAGCAGCGTCATGCCGGCAGTCTGTCGGGCCGCGGCGCGGGCCGCACGACCGGGGCTCAGACGGGAGAGGCGGGTACCGGCAGCGCGACGGGGACCGGCTGGGCGGGGACGGCCGGGACGGGCACCAGCGGGGCGGGCCGGCCGAACAGGTAGCCCTGCGCCAGCTGCACCCCGCACTCCACCAGCAGCCGGGCCTGCTCGCGCGTCTCGACGCCCTCGGCGACCAGCTGCAGGCCGCAGTCGCGCGCCAGCCCGACCACGCTGCTCACGATGTGCCGCGACGCCGGACGCGTGCCGAGCGAGGAGATGAAGCTGCGGTCCAGCTTGAGCATGCCGACGGCGTCGAAGCGCTCGAGGTAGCTCAGCCCGGCGTACCCGGTGCCGAAGTCGTCCACGGCCAGCACGACGCCGAGGTCGCGCAGCCGCTGGAGCAGCCGGTCGCCGTCCTCGCGGGCGAGCAGCCGGTCCTCGGTGAGCTCCAGGACGAGCTCGCTGGGGTCGAGCCGGGCCCGGCGCAGGGCCGCCGCGACGACCTTCGGCAGGTCGCGCCGCCCGACCTGCACCGAGCTGACGTTGACCGACACCCGGCGCTGTCCCGCGGGTCGGGCCGCGGCGTCGCGGCAGGCCCGGTCCAGCACCCAGTCGGTCACCGGCGTCTCGTATTCGCTGTCGAGCACGACGTCGAGGAACTGCCCCGGCGCGAGCAGGCCCTGCACCGGGTGCTGCCAGCGGAGCAGGGCCTCGTGGCCGACGGTGCGGCCGTCGTCGAGGGCCACGATCGGCTGGTAGTGCAGCACGAACTCCTCGTGCTCGAGGGCGTGCGCGACGTCGTGCCGCAGCCGCAGCAGGTCGGCGGGGCTGCTGCCGCTGCTGGCCTCGTAGAGGTACCAGGAGCCGCGCTCCTCGAGCTTGGCCCGGTACATGGCGGCGTCGGCGTGGGCGAGCAGCTCGTCCGCGCTGACGACGGCGCCTTCGTCGAGCGAGATGCCGATCGACAGCGACGGCGTGAAGTCCAGCCCCGCGAGGCGCAGCGGCCGGCGGACCTGGGCGACGATCCGGTCGGCGAGCTGGGCGGCGTCCGCCCGGTTGAGGATGTTCGGGGCGATGACGACGAACTCGTCGCCGGAGAGCCGCCCGACGACGTCGCCGTCCCGGACGCTCTCGGCCAGCCGGCGGCTGACCTCGCGCAGGTAGGCGTCCCCGACGGCGTGCCCGTGCGCGTCGTTGACCAGCTTGAGACGGTCGAGGTCGCAGAACAGCACCGCGACCGAGCCGCGGGCGCGGCCCCGGGCGGCGAGCGCCCCCTCGAGCCGGCGGACCGACTCGAACCGGTTGGCCAGGCCCGTCAGGGCGTCGAAGTGGGCCTGGCGGACCAGGCTCTCCTCGGCGGCCTTGCGGTCGGTGACGTCCTCGATCTGGGCCATCGAGCCGCCGCCCTGCTCGTCGGCCAGCGGCGCGAGGTGCAGGCGTCCCCAGACGACGGTGCCGTCGGGCAGCAGGTAGCGCTGCTCGACCGGGTGGCCGGGGGTCGCGGTGTCGGCGCCGGAGCGGTCGTCGGGGTGGGCGGCCTCGAGCAGGTCGCAGCCGACGAGGTCGGCGCGGCTGCGGCCGAGGAAGCGGGAGTAGGCGTCGTTGACGCGCACGAAGCGCCGCTGGTCGTCCAGGACCGCGATGGCGACCGGGCTGTTCTCGAAGACCGCCTCGAAGTGCCGGACGAGCACGGCCCGCTCGCTGGCGAGGGTCGCCTGCTGGATGGCCAGCGAGGCGGTCACGGCGAAGGCCTCGAGCGCCCGGCGCGTGATCGGGCCGGGCCGCTTGCCGTCGCTCGGGACGTCGACCGACAGCATCCCGAGGTGGCGGCCGTCGCTGCCGACGAGCAGGGCGAACAGGGCGTCGTCGGGGTGCCAGGCGTCGGGCTCGTCGACCACCGGGGTGTCCGGCCGCCAGCTGAAGATGTCGTCGGGGTCGGCCGTCGCGGTGGCGTGGTCCAGGAAGCGCAGCCGGCCCCAGGCCTCGCTCTGGTCGACCAGCTGCTGCCAGCCTGCCCGTCCCTGCCGCCGGTTCAGCAGCAGCTCACGGACGTCGTCGGGGCCGCGGACGGCCGCGACGAACATCGAGTCGTCCCGTTCGTCCACGAGGTTCACGACGACGACCTCGAACCCGAGCGACTCGACGATCGCGTCGACGACGAGCTCGAGGGTCTCCGCGAGCTCCTTGGAGACGTCGGCCGACAGCGCCTGCTGCTCGAACGCCACACGTCCTCCCGACGTCGTCGCTCCCTGCCGGGCCCCGTTGGGCCAGACGGTCTAGTCCCTGTCGACCGTCCGGGCCGGGACTTGAGGGTTCCGCACGCCGGGTCTAGCGCGAGCCGGCCGTCAGCGGCGAGCGGCGCCCGACCGGGCCGGCGAGCAGGTGCTCCACGACGTGCCGGGCGTCCTCGCCGACCCCGCTCATCCGGGCCGACCCCCAGGTCCACTGCCAGGTCAGGCCGACGAAGCAGACGCTCGGGTCGGGGCTGACCCCGCGCGCGTGCAGGACGCGCCCGGCCTCGTCCAGGACGGGGACCTGCAGCCAGGAGTGGTCGGCCCGGAAGCCGATGCACCACAGGACGCTGGTGATGCCGGACCCCTCGAGCTGCAGCGAGGTCGGCTCGGTCTCGGGCTCCCACACCGGCACGTAGCGGGGCTCAGCCGGGGCGTCGATCCCCTGCGCCGCGATGTGCGCGTCGATGACGTCCTTGACCGCCTCGCTGGTCTCGTCGGCGAAGTCCAGCGACCGGCGCAGGTCCTGGCGGAACCGGAGCTCGCCGTCGACGAGGTCGGTGAGCAGCCCGTACAGCCGCATGCCGTCCCGGGCGAAGGCGCGCAGGTCGATGTCGCGCCCGCCGTCGCGCCCCGTGACGTAGTGGTTGGCCCGGGCGGCCTCGCCGTCGCGCGTCGTCTTCTGGTCGACGGTCGTGCGGTAGTAGCCGAGCTCGTCGAGCCAGGCGACGACGTCCTTGCCGCGGTAGCGGCGGGCGACCCGCGGCGCGTCCCCCAGGCACAGGTGCACGCGACGCCCGGCCAGGTGCAGGTCCTCGGCGATCTGCGCGCCCGACTGCCCGCTGCCGACGACGAGCACCTCCCCTGGCGGCAGCTGGCCCGGGTTGCGGTACTCCTGGGAGTGCAGCTGGACGAGGTCAGCCGGCAGGTCCGCCGCCCAGGCCGGCACGACCGGGACCTGGTAGCAGCCGGTCGCGACGACGACGGCGTCCGCCGTCAGGTCGCCGGCCGTCGTGGTCAGGGCGAGGACCTCCCCCTGGCGGGTGCAGGACAGGACGCGGACGCCCTCGTGGACGGGCGGACGGAAGCTCGCGACGTACCGCTCCAGGTACGCGACGATCTCGTCCTTGACCATGAAGCCGTCGGGGTCGTCGCCGTCGTAGGGGAAGCCCGGGAGCCGGCACTGCCAGTTCGGGGTGACCAGGCAGAAGGAGTCCCAGCGGGAGGACCGCCACTCCTGCGCGACCCGGTCCTTCTCGAGCACCACGTGCTCCACGCCCGCGTCGGTGAGGTGCCAGCTGGTCGACAGGCCGGCCTGGCCGGCGCCCACGACGACCACGGGGACGTGGCGGCCGTCGAGGGCGGTCATCCCTGCACCGTCACCGGCGTCGTCGGGGTGTAGCGGGCGACCGCCGTCTCGACCGCCTGGAGCGACGCGGCGGCCATCGAGCAGGGGAAGCCGTAGCGCTCCTGCACGCGGTCGCTGGCGACCCTCAGGGCGAGGCGGCTGCGCGTCAGCACCTCCGACACCGGCAGCACGGTGCCGGGGGGCAGGTGCTCGTGGACGACCAGCGACGGGCTGTAGCAGCGCAGCACGCGCTCGTCCGGGAAGCGCAGCGTGAACGTGGTCTCAGGCATCAGGCGGGCACTCCGAGTCGTGGGGACGGGGTCGCGTAGGCGTCGGGACGGCGGTCGCGCAGGTGGTGCATGCCGCGTCGGGCCCGGGCGACCAGGGCCAGGTCGACGTCGGCGACGGCGAGGCCGGGGGCGCAGCCGGTGCCGGCGAGGACGTCGCCGCCGGGGCCGACGACCTTCGCGCGGCCGAGCAGGCGCAGGGCGCCGAAGGTCCCCCACTGGTTCGCCGAGACGACGAACACCTGGTTCTCGGCCGCCCGGGCGCAGTCGTAGAGGTCGAACATCCGCGACTGCCGGTCGTCGGCGAGGTCCGGTGCCGGGTCGGTGCGGCTGACCGGCCAGGCGCTCATGAGGGCGACGACCTCGGCGCCGTCGAGGGCCAGCGACCGGACCGACTCGGGGAACGCCTTGTCGTAGCAGACCGCCATGCCGAGGCGGCCCACGGG
>JAOPWW010000090.1 GCA_025965495.1 Frankiales bacterium | reverse complement strand
CCGCCCGGCGAGGTCGTGCTGCACACCCTGCGCTCGGTGCACGGCCCCGTGCAGGGCTTCGGCACCGTCGGCGGCAAGCCGGTCGCGCTGACCTTCACCAGCGGCGTCTACAAGCAGGCGATCCGCTCGCTGGTCGCCTTCCAGCGGCTCGCCGAGAACCGGGTCGACTCGGCGGCGTCGTTCCAGGACGCCATGCGCCTGTTCACCGGCAACGAGAACTGGTTCTACGAGGACTCCCGCTCGATCGGCTGGCTGCAGTCCGGCCGCTTCCCGGTGCGCGCGAAGGGGGTCGACCTCGACGTCCCGACGTGGGGCACCGGCGCCTGGGACTGGCAGGGGTTCGACCCCGCGACGTTCTCCTACCGCGCCCTGCCGGCCTCGCACAACCCGCGCGCCGTCGACCCCGCCCAGGGCTACCTCGTGTCCTGGAACAACCGGGCCGCGCCCGGGTGGAGGGCGGCGCCGGGCGTGTGGACGTACGGCTCCTCCCAGCGCAGCAGCCTGCTCGAGGCGCCGCTGAAGGGCCGGATCGTCAAGGGCAAGGTGGGGCTGGCCGACGTCGTCAAGGTGAACGCGGGCGCGGCGACCCGCGATCTGCGCGGCTACGACGTCCTGCCGCAGCTGCTCGCCGTCGTCGGGACGCCGTCGGCGGCGGACAGGCCCGTGGTGGACGCGCTGCGGGCCTGGCAGCGCAGCGGGGCGCACCGCCGCAGCGTGTCCGGCGGGAGCGACGACGACCAGAGCGCGGCCGTGCTCGCCTTCGACGCCTGGTGGCCGAAGGTCGTGTCCGGGGTGTTCGAGCCGGTCCTGGGCAAGGACGTCCTCGCGCAGGTCGGCCGCGACGAGCTGCTGCCGCTGGACGCCGCCCCCACGGCGCAGGGCTTCTTCGGCGGGTGGCAGAGCCAGGTCAAGAGCGACCTGCGGCGGGTGCTCGGCCAGACCGTTCGCGGCGGCCAGAGCCGCACCTACTGCGGCGGCGGCGACCGGGCCCGGTGCCGTGCGGTGCTGCTCGGCGGGCTGCGCTCAGCGGTCGCGCAGGTGGCCAAGAGCCAGGGCACGACCGACCTGCGGCAGTGGCGCAAGCCCGTGCTCTGCCCGGACGCCCCGGGGACCTGCGACCAGATCGTGCCGACGGTCGCGGGCGCCGTCGCGACCCCGCCCCAGCCGTGGCAGAACCGCGGCAGCTACCAGCAGGCGGTGTCCGTCACGGCCCGGGTCCCGCGCTAGAGCTGCGGGGCCTTGAAGGGGTCGTGCCCGGCGAGCAGCTTCTCCAGCCGCGCCTCGTCGACCCGGCTCCAGACGGCCGACGCCTCCTGCTGGTCGCGCAGGGTCTTGGCCAGGGTGAAGGCCGACGTCACGACGTAGAGCAGGCCGAGAGCGAGGAACGCCCGGACCCACGGCCCGACCGGCAGGTAGGCGACGCCGACCAGGACCGACCCGGTCGAGACGCCGAAGGACAGGACCGCCTGGAGCTGGAAGGCGGCGGTGGTGCGGGCGGGGGCGGGAGGCTTCGTCATGTCCGCAGCCTGTCCGCGGCGCCGCGCCCCCGCCTGAGCAGGACTACTCGGTCTCGTCCTCCTTCTGCGCCCGACGCCGTAGCCGCTTGACCCCGGGCAGCCCGGCGACGACGTCGTGGACGTCGTCGAGCAGGCCGAGCATCTCGTGCAGGTCGGGAGCGACGTCCTTGAGCGTGCGCAGCAGCGGCAGGACCTCGTCGTCGACCGTGTCGAGCAGGGTCGGGAGCCGGTCGAGCAGGCTGATCGCGGCGTCGACCTCCTCCGGGCTGAGCGAGTCGGTGATGCGCTGGGCGATGGGCAGCAGTCGCTCGGTCAGGGGGGCGACCTGGGACAGCAGCTGCTCGGCGGTGCCGAGGACGCCCGCCGCGTGGTCGACCTGCGCTCGAGCGCCGTCGAGCACGCCGCCGACCTCGTCGATGCGGGCCTGGGCGCCGTCGACGACGGTGCCGACCTGGTCGATGCGGGCTTGGGCGCCGGCGATGACCGGATCGATGCGCTCGACCGTGCTCTGGGCGCGGTCGATGACCGGGTCGATGCGCTCGACGGTGCTCTGGGCGCGGTCGATGACGGGGTCGATGCGCTCGACGGTGCTCTGGGCGCGGTCGATGACGGGGTCGATGCGGGCGACCGTGGCCTGGGCGCGGTCGATGACGGGGTCGATCCGGGCGACGGTGTGCTCGGCGCGGTCGATGACGGGGTCGATGCGTCCGACGGTGGTCTCGGCACGGTCGATGACGGGGTCGATGCGGGCGACCGTCGTCTCGATCTCGCCGACCACCGGGTCGACGCGGGCGAGCAGGCTGTCGGCGCTGCCGGCGGTCACCTCCAGCCGCGTGATGGCGGCGTCGGCGCGGTCGAGCAGGCCCTCGACCCGGCCCATCGTGCCGCCGAGCCCCTCCATGAGCCCGCCGGCGTGCAGCACCGCCTTCTCGATCTGCGGCAGCAGCACGAGACCCGCGCTGGCGGCGCGGCCGAGGACGGCGGCCGCCGCGGTCAGGTCGCGGACGGCGCCCACGACGTCGGACGGGCCGGGCAGGGGCAGACGCACGCGGGGACCTCCAGGTCGGTGCCCGTCACCTACCCCGAGGTAGCGGGTAGGCATCGCACGTGCGCACCCTGACCGACACCGCCCTGTCCGCCGCGCTCTCGGCCCTGCCGCCGTCCGAGCTCGGCCCGCGCGTCGTCGTCAGCGGCAACCACGCGGTCCCGTGGGAGGTGCTGCGGCTGCTCGACGCCGCGCTCGAGCGGTACCGGCTCTTCCTGCTGAACGCGCCCGTCGGGGTGCCTGACCGGGACGGCGTCGTGCTCGAGACCCCGTTCGTCGGGCCCGGCGCCCGGGAGAGCCCGCGGCTGGCCTACGTCCCGGCCCGGCTGTCCCTGGTGCCGACGCTGTTCCGGACGACGCGCCCCCCTGACGTCGTCGTCGTCCACACCAGTGCGCCGCGCGACGGCACCGTGAGTCTGGGCACCGAGGTCAACGTGCTGCCGGCCGCGCTCGAGGCGGTGCGCGCCCGGGGCGGGCTGGTGGTGGCGCAGGTCAACCGGGCGATGCCCTACACCTACGGCGACGCCGTCCTGGCGCTCGAGGAGGTGGACCTGGCGCTCGAGGTCGACGTGCCCCTGGTGAGCCCGACGCCGCGGCCGCCGGACGCCACGAGCCGGGAGATCGGCGAGCGGGTGGCCGGTCTCGTCGAGGACGGCGCGACCCTGCAGCTGGGCATCGGCGGAGTCCCCGACGCGACCCTGTCCGCGCTCACCCAGCGCCGGGGGCTCAGCGTGTGGACGGAGATGGTCAGTGACGGGCTGCTCGCCCTCGAGCGATCCGGAGCACTGGACCCGCAGTCGCTCGTGACCACCAGCTTCCTGTTCGGCAGCCCGGAGCTGTACGCCTGGGTCGACCGCAACCCGCGGGTGCGCGTGCTGCGGACCGAGACCACCAACGACCCGGGGCTCATCGCCAAGCAGCGGCAGATGACGAGCATCAACACCGCCCTTCAGGTCGACCTGTTCGCCCAGGCGAACGCCAGCCGCCGTCCCGACCGGCCGGGCTGGGTCTACAGCGGGTTCGGCGGTCAGACGGACTTCATCGTCGGGGCGCTGCACAGCCCGGGCGGTCGCGCCGTCATCGCCCTGCCGAGCATCCACCCGCGGGCGCACCTGTCGACCGTGGTGCCGCTGCTGCAGGCGCCCGCGACGAGCTTCCAGCACTCGCACATCGTCAGCGAGCAGGGCGTCGCGCAGGTCTGGGGCTGCGACCAGGGGGAGCAGGCACGAGGGATCGTCGAGGAGGTGGCTCACCCGAGCGTGCGGGACGAGCTGCGCGAGGCGGCAGCCGGTCTGGGTCTCATCCTGGCGGGCGGAGCCGTGCGGGACGGCCGCCCCTGACGGAGCGCGTCGGGGGGCGTGTGGTCGGGAGGGGCACGAGCTCCTTGGTGGTCCTCGCACCCGCCGCGGGTCCGGTCTGCTGAAGCCGAGAACCCGCCCGCCGGGGTGTTCTCCGGAAGCGAAAGTGCTGGTCAGGGCAGGTGCAAGCCGGTAGTATCGAACACGTGTTCGAGCAGTGGTTGGCAGAGGCAGCGGCGAACGACGCTTCCTCGCGCCGGCCTGCGGCGGACACTCGGACCGACCCGTTCACCGGCCAGCCGATGCCGCCGCGACCGGCGCCGCTGCGGCTGCTGGACGACCCGGCCCAGGCGTGCGCGGGTGCTGCTGAGACGGGCGCTCCTGGCAGCGGCGCCCCGGCGTCTGGCGCTTCCGACCGTGGAGCCTCGGACTGTGGTGGCCCTGACGGCGGTGCTGCTGGCTGTGGTGCTGCTGACGCTCCTGCCGACGCATGCGCTCCGGGTGCGGGTGCGTGGCGGTTGCCGGTGGGGCACCCGCTGGTCGCGGACCTGCAGGCCGCGATCAACGCCCTGGCTCGAGCGCAGCAGGCCGAGGGGGGCTTGGCGGTCGGGTCGCTGGTCGACACCACGGCGTTGCTGCGGGCCGCCGAGAGCGTGGCGGGTCTGGCGCTGGTCGAGGTCGCCGCAGTCGACCGGACCCGCGCCTACGCCACCGTCGGCCGCGCATCAGCCGCGGGCTGGGTCGGCGCGACGCTGACGATCACCGACGCCGCCGCCCGGGCCAAGGTGGGCCTGGCCCGCCGGCTGACCGAGGACCTCAAAGGGGTCGGGGACCTGCTGGTCGACGGCGGCACCACCGTCAGGCACTGCGAGGCCATGACCGGCGGGCTGCGCGGGA
>JAOPWW010000089.1 GCA_025965495.1 Frankiales bacterium | reverse complement strand
CCGGGATGGGCGGCCTGGCCACCTTCGAGACCGCCGTGCTGACCGGTGCGGAGCGCGGCCCGGGCCGGGTCAGCCCGTTCAGCGTCCCCATGATCATGCCCAACGCCGGGGCGGCCGCCGTCTCGCTGCGCCTCGGCTGGCAGGGGCCGTGCGAGACCGTCACGACCGCCTGCGCGGCCGGCACCCACGGCGTCGGCAACGGCGCGCGGGCGGTCGCGACGGGGGTGTGCGACGTCGTGCTCGCGGGGGCGTCGGACGCCTCCCTGGTCGGGACGACGATCGCGGGCTTCACCAACGCCGGGGCGATGAGCCGCAGCGGGATCAGCCGTCCCTTCGACCGGGAGCGCGACGGGTTCGCGGCCGGCGAGGGAGCGGCGCTGCTGCTGCTCGAGCCGCTGGACGCGGCGCTCGCCCGGGGCGCGCGCGTCTACGCCGTGATCGAGGGGGCGGCCAGCGGTGCCGACGCCTTCCACGTCACGGCGCCCTCGCCGGGCGGCGTCGGTGCGCAGCGCTGCATGCGGCAGGCCCTGGCCGACGCCGGGCTGACCGCCGCCGACGTCCGCCACGTCAACGCCCACGGCACCAGCACCCCCCTGAACGACGCCGCCGAGGCCAGCGCCGTCACCGCGGTCCTGGGGGAGCGGGGCGCCCCGGTCACGAGCGTCAAGGGCGTCACCGGCCACGGCCTCGGGGCGGCCGGGGCGCTGGAGGCGGCCGCGGTCTGCCTGAGCATCGAGCGGCGCACCCTGCCGCCGACCGCCGGCTACGCCGAGCCCGACGACGACACCCGCGGGCTCGACGTCGTGACGACGGCGCGTGCCTGGGAGCCCGGCCCGGTCCTGAGCAACAGCTTCGGCTTCGGCGGGCACAACGGGACGCTGGTCATCACGCCGGTCTAGGGAGCGGGCAGGCCGTCGCGCGCGTCGTCCCAGGCTGCGGCGCTGATCCGCCAGCCGTCGGCGGTCCGCACCAGCTGGACCGTCTTGCTCCCCGCCCCGGTCACCTCCGCGCCGTCCTGCCGCCACGACTTCGCGTAGCTGCACCAGCGCTGCGCGACGTCGCCGTACAGGTCGGTGCGGCCCTCGACCTCCCACTCGCGGAAGTCCTGCAGGGTCCCCCCGCTGAGCAGCGCCCGGCGCGGCGCGAGGAACTGCTCGACGTCGTAGAGCAGGGGCTCGCTGCCGCAGGTCCGCACGACGACGGCGCCGGGCAGGAACACGGCGCGCAGCGCGTCGAGCCGCGCGTCGAGGTCGGGCCCGGAGGCGAAGGCGGCGAAGAAGGTCGCGACGACGGCGTCGACGGCCGCGAGGTCGGTGTCTCGGTCGGGGGTCAGCACGGCGACGACGGTAGGTGCGGGACGGGCGTGCTCGGTCGGCGCCAGCTCATCCCGAAGCAGCTGGGCGCCGGGGGCAGCGGTCCGAGGGCCCGGTAGGCGCGGGGCGTCGCGCCGACGACCGCGTGGAAGGTGCGGCTGAACGTCCCGAGGCTCGAGAACCCCACGGCCATGCAGATGTCGGTGATGGTGCTGTCGGTCGCCCGCAGCAGGAACATCGCCCGCTCGACCCGGCGTCGCTGCAGGTACCGGTGCGGCGTCTCCCCGAAGGTCGCCCGGAAGCTGCGCAGGAAGTGCGCCCGCGACAGGTGGGCGACGGCGGCCAGGGCCGGGACGTCCAGCGGCTCGGCGTAGGCCCGGTCCATGAGGTCGCGGGCACGCAGCAGCCGCCGGTTGGACTCCTCGACAGCCCGGGACACCGCACGAGTGTCCCGGACGGGGGCAGCCCGACGTCTGGCAGGGTGGCGCCGGTCACACCCCCGACCACCCCGCACCCACGAGGAGCCTCCCGTGCCACGCATGTCCGCTCTCGACAGCGCCCTGCACCAGCTCGCCGGCGCCGCGGAGCAGCTCGGGCTCGACGACGGCATGCACCAGCTGCTCGCGACCCCGCGGCGGTCGATGGAGGTCGCCGTCCCGCTGCGCCGCGACGACGGCAGCCTCACCGTCCTCAAGGGCTACCGCGTGCAGCACAACTTCAGCCGCGGCCCGGCCAAGGGCGGCATCCGCTTCCACCCCGACACCGACCTCGACGAGGTGCGGGCGCTCGCGATGTGGATGACGTGGAAGTGCGCCCTCATCGGGATCCCGTACGGCGGGGCGAAGGGCGGGGTCGCCGTCGACCCGCGCTCGCTGAGCCGCATCGAGCTCGAGCGGGTGACCCGGCGGTACGCCAGCGAGATCATGCCGATCATCGGGCCGGAGAAGGACATCCCCGCCCCCGACGTCGGCACGGAAGAGCAGACGATGGACTGGATCATGGACACCTACTCGGCACACCAGGGCTACACGGTGACGGGCGTGGTGACGGGCAAGCCGGTCAGCATCGGCGGCTCGCAGGGCCGCGGTGGGGCGACCAGCCGCGGTGTCATGTACGCGGCGTTCAGCGCACTGGCCGAGGCCGGGGTCGACCACCGCGGCGCGACCGTCGCGGTCCAGGGCTTCGGCAAGGTCGGGGGCCTGGCCGCGCAGTACCTGCACGACGCCGGCTGCCGGGTCGTCGCGGTCAGCGACGTCCAGGGCGGGGTCTTCCGGGGGGCGGGCCTGAACCCGGCCGCGCTCATCGCCCGGCTGCGCGAGGGCGCCGAGTCCGTCGTCGGCTCGCCCGGCACCGACACGATCACCAACGAGGAGCTGCTCGAGCTCGACGTCGACGTCCTCGTGCCGGCGGCCCTCGACGGCGTCATCAGCGAGGAGAACGCCGACCGGGTCAAGGCCCGGTTCGTCGTCGAGGGGGCGAACGGCCCGACCACCCCCGACGGCGACGCCGTCCTGGAGGGCAACGGCACCGTCGTCGTGCCGGACATCCTCGCGAACTCCGGTGGGGTCGCCGTCAGCTACTTCGAGTGGGTGCAGGACCTGCAGGCCTGGTTCTGGAGCGAAGACGAGGTCAACGACCGGCTCAAGGGCCTCATGACCCGCGCCTACGACGACGTCAGCGCGCTGGCCGCCGAGCGCGGGATCTCGCTGCGCACGGCGGCCCAGACGATCGGCGTCGGGCGGGTCGCCGACGCCCACCGCACCCGCGGGCTGTACCCGTAGGCCGTCCCTAGCGGGACGCGTCGTAGACAGCGTCGGCCCGGCGCAGGTCGGCCGGCAGCGGGACGCCCTCGGCCTGCAGCGCGTCCGCGAGACCGCCGACGCTGCCCGGGTCGCGGGCGGCCTCGCCCCAGCCGACAGCCGGGTCGACCAGGCCGGTCGGC
>JAOPWW010000084.1 GCA_025965495.1 Frankiales bacterium | reverse complement strand
CGGCGTTGACGTCGACCGTGCCCTGCACCGGGGTGCCGTTCGTGTCGTCACCGGTGAAGGGGACCCAGCCGTTGAAGCCGGCGAACAGGTCCGGGTAGAGGAAGGCCATCCGGAAGGTGAGGTAGCCGCCCTGGCTGTAGCCGCTGGAGAACACCCGGTCGCGGTCCACCGGCAACGTCTCCTCGACGTCGGCCAGGACGTCGAGCAGGTCGCGCTCGCTGCTGTCCGAGCCGTAGCCGTTCGGTCCGCGCGAGCTCGGCGTCACGAGCAGCCGCCCCAGGTCCTCGCCGAACTGCTGCTGCATCCCGGGCTGGTTGATCTGCGCGACGATCCCCTGGTTGCTGCCGTGCCACTCCATCTGCAGGCCGTACCGCGCGACGGGGTTGCGGGGGACGTACACGCCGTAGGGCAGGTACTTCCCGAGCAGGTTGAACACCTGGGCGAACGCCGTCGCGGAGCCGCCGTCGCCCCGGCCCTTCACCCCGGCGTAGCTCATCGACTCGGAGTCGCCGGGCACGGAGTACCGCGAGGTGTAGACGCGCTCGTGGAGGCCGGGCGCGATCCGGTGCAGCCGCCTGACGCCCTTCTTCAGGTCGGACGTCCGCACCGTGTAGCCGAACGTGCTGACGTCCTTGGCGGCCAGGAACCGGGCCTGCTGGTCCTCGAACCACGCGCCGACGCCGGTCGGCGGGTTCGCGCTCGTGTTGGCGTAGTCCAGCGTGTACTGCGCCTGCTCCTGCACGCCCCGGAACGCGACGTTCATGACCTCACCGGTCGCCGCCTGCGACGTGACCGCCTGGACCCGCCACCGGGCCGCCTTCGGCAGCGGGAACGAGCCGCGCAGGGTGTTGGTGCGCGGGTCGCCCTTCGTGATCCGGACCAGGCGGTCCCAGCCGGTGCTCGCGACGCCGAGCGCACCCCAGGCCCCTCCCCCGGTGCGCGCGCTCCCGTCGGTGTCGATCGCGAGCGTGAGCACCGTGTCGCCGGGCGTGTAGAGCGCCGCCGTCTCCGCGACGACGTCGACCCGGTCCCCGACCCGCGAGAGCTCCAGCCGCACCAGGTCGGCGCTGCTGATCCGGCCCGCGGGGTAGCGGACGTCGCCCGCGGGGTGGGCCAGGGTGCCGAAGGCGTTCTGGGTGCCCTGCTCGTAGCCGGTGCCGCCCGTGTCGGCGCCCTCGTCGTCGTCGACGTAGTCGCGGTAGACGACGTGGCCGTCGCAGACGTCCGTGCTGCCCGCCCACCACGACGTCCCGCCGCAGCCCTGGAAGAAGGCCGGGCCGGACAGGGGCGCCGCCGACGACGGCACCGCGAGCCCGGCCGCGACGACGGCGGCGACGAGCAGGACGCGCAGGGGCGTGAGCACGGTCACAGTCTGCCCTCGGCGCGCAAGGGTCCTCGGCGCAACCCCCTGGACGCACCTGACAGCCTCGACCCATGAGCACCGCATCGAACTGGCTGCGCGACGACGTCCAGTACGCCCCGCGGAGCCGCCTGCAGAAGCTGCGCCGGGCCAGCACAGGGGCGCTCGTGCTGTACGGCACGGCCGGCGTCGTCGTCGTGCTGGTGCTGATGTCCGTCGCGAGCTTCGTGGTCAAGGTCCACGACCGGGGCGTGCAGCGGCAGGCCCTGGAGGACGCGGCCGTGAAGGCCCTGCCACCGGGGTCGCACGTCGAGCTGCGCGGGGTCTACGCCGAGGGCGCCGCCACCGGCTACGCCACCGCGTTCTCGACCCAGCCGCCGAAGGCCGTCCTGGCCGGCCTCCACCCCGCCGGCCGCGAGGGGTGGACCCCCGTGCCCGGCACGGACACCGTGGCCGGCTACACCTCCAGCCGCGCGTGGCTGTCGGCGTCGCAGAAGCTCCTGCTCACCGTGGACGCGACGTCGTGCGCGAGCGACCGGGTGCCGGTGGGCTGCCCCGACGGCGGCTCGACGCTGCGGGTGCAGGTCGCGCCGGGCGGCCCGAAGAGCTAGAATGTCCCGACCCAGTCCGCGAGCACCCGGCCGAGCTCCTCGCCCCGGTCCTCCTGCACGAAGTGGGACGCCCCGGCGATCGTCGTGTGGGGCTGGCCCTTCGTCCCGGGCACCCGCGCGAGCAGCTGCTGGTCGGCACCCTTCGTGATCGGGTCGCCGTCGCTGAACGCGCACAGGAACGGCTTGTCGAAGCGCTCGAGGGCCTCCCACGCGGCCCGCTGGGCAGGAGCGGCCGGGTCGTCGGGCGACTGCGGGATCAGCGACGGCATCACCCGCGGGCCGGCCTTGTAGGAGGCGTCCGGGAAGGGCGCGTCGTAGGCAGCGGCCTCGGCGTCGGTCAGGCCGTCGGCGCAGCCGGAGGTGACGAGGAAGCCGACCGGCAGGTCGGGGGTCGCCTCGACGAAGGCGCGGAACTGCTGCCACTGCTCGCCCATCGGGACGCTGCCGTCGGGCAGGCCGGTGTTGCTCGCGCAGACCGCCCGGAACCGGTCGCCGTGCTCGGCCACGAGCCGCAGCCCGAGCAGGCCGCCCCAGTCCTGGCAGAACAGCACGACGTCGCGCAGGTCGAGGGCGTCTGGTGCTGCCTCGAAGAGCACCGAGCGCAGCCACTCGACGTGGGCGGCGTAGCTGTGGTCGCTCTCGTGCAGCGGCTTGTCGGAGCGGCCGAAGCCGATCAGGTCCGGGGCGACGACGCGGAACCCGCCCTCGAGCAGCCCCGGGACCATCTCGCGGTAGAGGTAGGACCAGGTCGGCTCGCCGTGCAGGAGCAGGACGACAGGCGCGTCCCGCGGACCCTCGTCGAGCAGCGCCATGCGCAGGCCGTCCGACGTCGTCGCGTACCGGGGCTCCCAGGGGAAGCCGGGGAGGTCGGCGAAGCGGGCGTCCGGCGTGCGCAGGGTCTCCATCCGCGGACGGTAGCGAGGTGGGGCGGCTCAGCGGAAGGGCCGTTCCTCGGCGGGCCGTTCGAGGGGGCGGCGCGGGAGTGGGCCGTCCGGGGGTGGCTGAGCGGATGCGTCGAGGGGCGCGGCGATCGGCGCACGGTGCGCGCTGGCCCTCCACGCGGGTGGCACTGGGGCACCTGACTGCCCCGCAGCCACCGCTCCGAGGGAGCCGCTCCGCGCTTGCGAGCAGGCCGTGCTGGGCCTTCTTCTCACAGTGAAAGCGCTGGTCAGAGCAGGTGCGAGCGGGTACAATCGAACACGTGTTCGAGCAGTGGTTGGCAGAGGCAGCGGCGCACGACGCCCCCTCGCGCCGGCCTGCGGCGGACACCCGGACCGACCCGTTCACCGGCCAGCCGATGCCGTCCCGACTCTCCGCTGTGCCCCTGCTGGACGACCCGGGCGAGGGGTGTGCGGGTGCGTCCGGGACGGGTGCTCCTTCCGGTGGCGCTCCGGCCAGCGGCGCTGCCCACGCGGGTGCTCCTGATGCGTCCACTCCGGGTGCGGGTGCGTGGCGGTTGCCGGTGGTGCACCCGCTGGTCGCGGACCTGCAGGCCGCGATCAACGCCCTGGCTCGAGCGCAGCAGGGTGGGGGCTTGGCGGTCGGGTCGCTGGTCGACACCGCGGCGTTGCTGCGGGCCGCCGAGAGCGTGGCGGGGCTGGCGCTGGTCGAGGTCGCCGCGGTCGACCGGACCCGCGCCTACGCCACCGTCGGCCGCGCATCAGCTGCGGGTTGGGTCGGCGCGACGCTGACGATCACCGACGCCGCCGCCCGCGGGAAGGTCGCGCTGGCCCGACGGGTGACCGAGGACCTCAAAGGGGTCGGGGACCTGCTCGTCGACGGCGGCACCACCGTCAGGCACTGCGAGGCCATGACCGGCGGGCTGCGCGGGATCGGCCCCGACGTCGTCGCCGCCAGCATCCCGGCGCTGGTGACGTTGGCCCGGACGCTGGACCCGGTCGCGTTGCACCGCGAGCTCCGCGAACGCGCCCTCGCCGTCAGCCCCGAGCTGGCGGAGGAGCAGGAGCGCCGGCAGCGCCAGCGCGTCGGGTGCACCGCCAGCGAGCTGCCCGACGGGTGCGTCAGCCTGCACGCCCTGCTGGCCCCGAAGGCGGCCAGGCCGTCCTGGCGGCGCTGGACGCCCTGGTCCACGGCGAACGGCACGCCCGCACGATCGACGGTCAGCTCGACGACCGGGACGCCAGCACCCGCCGCGCCGACGCACTCGCGACCCTGGCCCAGCACGCCCTGGACTGCGACGGCCCCGACGGCACCGGCGTCCTGCCCGGTCAGGGAGGGAGCCGGGCGCAGATCCACGTCCTGGTCCACGCCGACACCCTCCTGTCCGACCAGCCCAACAGCACGCCCGCCCGCTACCCGGGCAGCAACGGCCTGCTGACCCGCCAGCAGCTCCTGCGGATGGCGTGCGATGCCGACATCAGCCGCGTCGCCCTGGACCCCGACGGACACGTCCTGGACCTCGGCCGCACCACCCGCACCGTCAGCACCGCCCAGATGCGGGCCCTGATCGCCCGCGACTCCGGCTGCGTCATCCGCGGCTGCCACCGCAGACCCAGCCAGTGCCAAGCGCACCACGTGAAGCACTGGACCCTCGGCGGACCCTCCGACCTGTCCAACTACGCCCTGGTCTGCCACCTCCACCACCACCAGCTCCACGACGGGGGGCGCACCCTCCAACACCGCGACGGACGCTGGCTCACCCCCCACGGCTACCAACAAGCGGCAGCACCACCACCGACCTGACGAGGTGACGCGCGGCCTGCGGGGCCAGTGGCAGACGGCGAGCTGACCGAGGCAGCAGCACCCGCAGCGGGGGTCAGACCCGGAAGCGTCCGACGAGCTCGTTGAGCTCCTCGCTCATCCGGGCGAGCTCCTCGGCCGCCTCGCGCGCGTGCGCCACGCCGGTCGTGGTGCGCGAGGCGGCCTGCGCGACGCCCGAGATGTTCAGCGCGATCTCGTTGCTGCCGGCGGCGGCCTCGCCGACGCTGCGGCTCATCTCCGCGGTCGTCGCGGTCTGCTCCTCGACCGCACCGGCGATGCTCGTCTGGTAGTCGCTGATGGCGGCGATGACGGCGGTGATCTCGCTGATCGCCTGGACCGCTCCGGCGGTGTCGGACTGGATCGCCTCGATCCGCTCGGTGATGTCCTCGGTCGCCTTGCCGGTCGCCTGCGCCAGGTCCTTGACCTCGCTCGCGACGACGGCGAAGCCCTTGCCCGCCTCGCCGGCGCGCGCGGCCTCGATGGTCGCGTTCAGCGCGAGCAGGTTGGTCTGCTCGGCGATCGAGGTGATGACCTTGACGACGTTCCCGATCTCGGCGCTGGACCCGCCCAGCTTGCCGACCAGAGCGCTGGTGCGCTCCGCGACCTCGACGGCGTCGCGCGCCACGCTCGCGGCCTCGTTGGCGTTCTGGGCGATCTCGCGGATGCTGGCGCCCATCTCGCTCGCGCCGGTGGACACCGTCTGCACGTTGCGCGAGACGTCGTCGGCGGCGCAGGACACGACGTCGGCCTGTGCCGAGGCCTGCTCGGCCGACGTCGCAGCGTCGGCCGATGCGTTCCCGAGCGCGCCGCTGGTGCTGTGCAGGGTGGAGGCGGCTTCGCGCAGGGAGCGCACGGTCTCCGCCACCCGCTCGACGCCGCGGTCCAGGGCGCCGGCCATCCGGCCGATCTCGTCCGTGCTGGTCAGGTCCGCGCGACGGGTGAGGTCGCCGTCGCCGAGGCCCTCGACGACGTGCTCGAGCCGGGCGACGTCCCACAGCAGCGTCCGGGCGATGAGCAGGGTGAGGGTGCTGACGACCAGCGCGGCGAGCAGCGCCGCGACGAGCAGCAGCCGGCGCGCGGAGCTCACGGCCTGCAGGCTCTGCGCGTGCAGCGCCTTGGCCCGGGCCTGCACGCCGGTGACCAGCTCGTCGGTGGAGGCGAAGAGCTTGTCGAAGATCTCGTAGGACGGACCGGTGATGTCGGCGCGGGCCGCCAGGACGTCCTTGCGTCCGCCCGGACGCAGCACCGAGACGATCCGGTCGTCGGCCGCGAGGAAGGCGGTCCAGAGCTCCTGGACGTGCGTGAACCGGGACCGCTCGGCCGGCGTGAGCGCCTCGGTGTGGACGGTCCCCAGCAGCGCCAGCACCTGCTGCTTGTCCGCCAGGAAGAACTTCCGGTCCGGCCCGTCGTCCGAGACCGCCTTGGCTGCCGGCATGAAGTCGGCGTCCCAGGTGTAGGCGACCTGCCAGCCCGCCATGTCGCCCTCGTAGAACTTGACCTGGTCGAGCTCGTGCTGCACCACGCTCAGGGCGGTGAGGTCCCGGTTGGCCGTCTCCAGCCTCGCCTGGCTCTGCAGGCCGGCCACACCGGTGCTGGTCAGGCCCAGGACCGCGACGGCCAGGGTGGCGCCGAGCTTGCGGCGCAGGCCCAGGTTCGCGAGCCGGCGGCCCAGTCGGCCTCCGGGAGCAGAGGTGCGGGAGGTGTCGTCGTGCGTCGGCACTGGTCGTCCCTGTCTGTCATCGGCGGAGGCGCGCTGCCGCTCCAGGGGCAGGGAGGTGGCACGCGGTGCCACCAGCAGCGAGGACCCATCGGCAGGGCCGGCACCGCCCTGAGCCGCGAACGGGACGTTCCCGGCCGGACCGCCGCCCGAGCGGGTCTCACCAGGCGTCCACCCACGGCAGCTTCTTGCCCGTCCGGACCGGGACCGGCGGAGCCGCCGCCAGCGCCTGCACGACCAGCCGTCGGGTGTCGGCGGGGTCGATCACCGCGTCGATGTCGCCGTACGTCGCGACGGTGAGGACCTTGCTGCGCTCGTACGCCAGGGCCACCAGGGAGTCGTACAGGGCGGCAGGGTCGTCGGCGGCCTCGATCTCGCGCCGGAACCCGAGGCGGACGGCGCCCTCGAGTCCCATCGCCCCCATCTCGCCGGCGGGCCAGGCGAGCGTCAGCAGCGGCTCGTGCGTGCTGCCGCCCATCATCGCCTGCGCTCCCAGGCCGTAGGCCTTGCGCAGCACGACCGCGACCAGGGGCACGGTCAGGTTCGCCCCCACGACGAACAGCCGGCTGCAGTGCCGCACCAGCCCGGTCCGCTCGACCTCGGGCCCCACCATCATCCCGGGGGTGTCGACCAGGGACACGACCGGGACGTCGAAGGCCTCGCACAGCTGCAGGAACCGGGCCGCCTTGTCGGCGCCGTCGCTGGTGATCGCGCCGCCGAGCGACAGCGGGTCGTTGGCGAGCAGGCCCACCGGCCGTCCCTCGATCCGGGCGAGGGCCGTCACCATCCCCGGCGCGAAGGTCGGGCGGAGCTCGGTGACGCTCCCGGTGTCGGCCATCAGGGCGACGACGTCGCGCACGGCGTACGCCCGCTTGCGGTCCTCGGGCACGACGCCGCGCAGCAGCCGCTGGTCCGCGCACTCCCACGTCCGCGGCGTCCCGGCGAGGTCGCCGAGCAGGCGGCGCGCGGTCACGACGGCGGCGGCGTCGTCGGCCACCGCGACGTCGACCGAGCCCGCGGCCAGGTGGACCGCGAGGGGGCCGACCTCCTCCGGGGCGAACACGCCGAGCCCGCCGCCCTCGATCATCGCCGGGCCGCCCATGCCCAGGGTCGTGTCGGGGGTGGCGACGACGAGGTCGGCGCTGCCGGCGATGGCGGCGTTGCCGGCGAAGCAGCGGCCGGACACGACCGCGATCCGGGGGACGAGGCCGGACAGGCGGCCCCAGGCAGCGAAGGTCCGGCAGTCCAGCGCCGAGGCGACCGGCACGTCGGTGTCCCCGGGGCGGCCGCCCCCGCCCTCGGCGAACCAGACGGTGGGCAGCCGCTGCGAGGCGACGACGCCGAGGAACCGGTCGGCCTTGGCGTGCCCCGCGAACCCCTGCGTCCCCGCCATGACCGTGTAGTCGTAGGACAGGACCGCGACTGGCCGGCCCTCCACGCTGGCGGTACCCGTCACGATCCCGTCGGCCGGCGTCTGCTCGACCAGCTCCGCCTCGGGCCGGCGGCTGCGCTGAGCCGCGACCAGCAGGCCGCCGTACTCGGTGAACGACCCGGGGTCGACGAGGTCGGCGACGTTCTCCCGGGCCGTCCGCCGTCCGCGGGCGTGCACCTTAACGACGGCGACCGGCCGGGCCGCGTCCTCGAGCAGCGACAGCCGGCGGTGGACCTCGGCGAGGTCCGGCCGGACGGCGTCGAGGTCGACGGCCTCGGGCGCGACGTCGTCGTCGGTGCCGTCGACCGCGGACAGGCGCACGAGCGCGGCGCCCTCCGGCACCGTCTGCCCGACCGCGGCGAGGACGGCCACGACGCGCCCGGCCGTCGGGGCCGTCACGGCGTGCTCCATCTTCATCGCCTCGAGCAGGACGAGGACCTGCCCGCGCCGGACGACGTCGCCGGGGGCGACGCGGACGGCCACGACCGTGCCCGACGTGGGGGCGGCCAGGCCGTCGACCGGACCGGCGTCCTGCACGAGCGACGGCAGCAGGGCGTCGACGGTGTCGGTCGTGGCCCCGGCCCGGACCTCGGGGGAGCGCAGCAGCGCGGCCAGCAGGTCGACGTTGGTCGTGAGCCCGGGCGTACGGAGCTCGGCCAGGACCCGGCCGGCCCGGTCGAGCAGCGCGTCCACGGACGTGGTCGGCGTGCTCACGACCACCTTGGCGACGAGACTGTCGAAGCGGGCGTCGGGCGACCAGCCGCTCGTCGCGGCGGTGTCGACCCGCACGCCGGGGCCCGTGGGCAGGTCGAGGCCCCGCAGGGTGCCGGAGGTCGGGACCGGCGTGCCGTCGGCCCGCACCTGCTCGGCGAGCACCCGCAGCTGGACCGCCGACCCGCGCACCGGCGGGCACGTCGCGAGGCCCAGGTCGGCCAGGGTCGCACCGAGGGCGACCTGCAGCTGCGCGACGACGAGGTCGACGCCGAGGACCTGCTCGGTCACGGTGTGCTCGACCTGCAGGCGGGGGTTCACCTCGAGGAACCAGTGCTCGTCGTCGCGGACGAGGAACTCGACCGTCCCGAGCCCGCGGTAGCCGGCGAGCAGCCGCACGGCGTCGTCGGCGAGGCGGGCCCGCAGGGCGTCGGGCAGGCCGGGGGCCGGTGCGAGCTCGACCAGCTTCTGCCGCCGCCGCTGCAGGCTGCAGTCGCGGTCGGCCAGCGCGACGACGTCGGTCCCGTCGCCGAGGACCTGCACCTCGACGTGCCGCGCGCCGACGAGCAGCCGCTCGGCGTGGACCTCGCCGGGCGCCTCCCGCCGGCAGGCGGCGACGGCCTCCTCGAGCTCGTCCGGGGACGAGACCACCCGCAGCCCGCGCCCGCCGCCCCCGCCGGCCGCCTTGACGACGACCGGGCCGCCGGCGAGCAGCTCGGCCGCCTCCGACAGGTCTCCGCCGGGCGGGACCGGGATGCCGAGCGCGGTCGCCTGCGCGCGGGCACTGCTCTTGTCGCCGAGCCGTCGCAGGTCCTGCGCGGTCGGGCCGACGAGGACCAGGCCCGCCTCCGCGAGCAGGTCCGCGAAGTCCGCGCTCTCGGACAGGAAGCCGTACCCGGGGTGCACGTGGGTGCAGCCGCCGGTCCGCGCCGCGTCGACCAGCGCCGGGGCGGACAGGTAGGCGGCGGGACCGTCGCCGGGCAGGACGTGCACCTGCGGCGCCGAGCGGGCGTGCGCCGTGTCGCTGCCGGCGG
>JAOPWW010000065.1 GCA_025965495.1 Frankiales bacterium | reverse complement strand
CGGGCCGACGACCCGCACCCGGCCGACCGGCACGCCGTGATCCGCGTGCAGGGCGCCCGGACCAACAACCTGCGCGACGTCTCGGTCGACCTCCCCAAGCGGCGCCTCACGGTCTTCACCGGCGTCTCGGGCTCGGGCAAGAGCTCGCTGGTGTTCGGCACGCTCGCTGCCGAGTCCCAGCGGCTCGTGAACGAGACCTACAGCGCGTTCCTGCAGGGCTTCCTGCCGACGCTCGCGCGCCCCGACGTCGACGTCCTCGACGGGCTGACGACGGCGATCGTCGTCGACCAGCAGCGCATGGGCGGCGACCCGCGCTCCACCGTCGGCACCGCGACGGACGCCAACGCGATGCTCCGCATCGTCTTCAGCCGGCTCGGCCGGCCGCACCTCGGGCCGCCGAGCGCCTTCGCCTTCAACGTCCCGTCGGTCCGCGCGACCGGCGGCATGACCGTCGACCGCGGCGCGCGGACGCAGAGCAAGAAGGTCGTGTTCGAGCGGCTCGGGGGCATGTGCCCGCGCTGCGAGGGCCGGGGATGGACGACCGAGGTGGACCTGACGCAGCTCTACGACGACAGCCGGTCGCTGAACGAGGGCGCCCTCACCGTCCCGGGCTTCAGCCCGGACGGCTGGTACGGGCGGATCTACGGCGGCGCGGGCTTCCTCGACCCCGACAAGCCGATCGCCCGGTACACCAAGAAGGAGCTCCACGACCTGCTCTACCGGGAGCCCACGAAGATCAAGGTCGACGGCGTCAACCTCACCTACGAGGGCCTCGTCCCGAGGATCACCACGTCGATGCTGTCCAAGGACGTCGAGTCGCTGCAGCCGCACGTGAAGGCCTTCGTCGAGCGCGCCACGACCTCCACCACCTGCCCGGACTGCCTCGGCACGCGCCTGAGCGAGGGCGCCCGCTCCAGCACGATCGGCGGGACGAGCATCGCCGACGCCTGCGCGATGCAGGTGAGCGACCTGGCCGCCTGGGTCCGGGGCCTGGACGAGCCGGCGGTCGGGCCGCTGCTGGCGGCGCTGGCGGAGACGCTCGAGGCGTTCCAGGAGATCGGCCTGGGCTACCTGTCGCTGGACCGCCCCTCCGGGTCGCTGTCCGGCGGCGAGGCCCAGCGGGTCAAGCTGGTCCGCCACCTCGGGTCGTCGCTGACCGACGTGACGTACGTGTTCGACGAGCCCACGACCGGCCTGCACCCCCACGACGTGCGGCGCATGAACGACCTGCTGCTGCAGCTGCGCGACAAGGGCAACACCGTGCTGGTCGTCGAGCACGAGCCGGAGACGATCGCGGTCGCGGACCACGTCGTCGACCTCGGGCCGGGTGCCGGGTCGGCCGGCGGGACCGTCTGCTTCCAGGGCACGGTCGCCGGGCTGCGGGCGAGCGGCACGGTCACCGGTCGCCACCTCGACGACCGGGCGGTGCTCAAGGAGCGGCTGCGCACCCCGACGGGCGTGCTGGAGGTCCGCGGCGCGACGGCCCACAACCTCCGGGGCGTCGACGTCGACGTGCCGCTGGGGGTGCTGTGCGTGGTCACGGGGGTCGCGGGGTCGGGCAAGAGCTCGCTGGTGCACGGCTCGCTGGCGGGGCGCGACGGCGTCGTCACGGTCGACCAGGCACCGATCAAGGGCTCGCGGCGCAGCAACCCCGCGACGTACACGGGCCTGCTCGAGCCGGTGCGGAAGGCGTTCGCCAAGGCCAACGGCGTGAAGCCTGCTCTGTTCAGCGCCAACTCCGAGGGCGCCTGCCCGACCTGCCACGGCGTCGGTGTCGTGTTCGTCGACCTGGGGATGATGGCCGGCGTCGCCAGCACCTGCGAGGAGTGCGAGGGCCGGCGGTACCGCGCCGAGGTGCTCGAGCACCGTCTCGGCGGCCTGGACGTCAGCCAGGTGCTGGCCCTGCCCGTCGCCGAGGCGGAGGCGTTCTTCGCCGTCGGGGGCGAGGCGCACGTCCCGGCGGCGTCGGCGGTCCTCCGACGGCTGGTCGACGTCGGCCTCGGGTACCTGTCGCTCGGACAGCCGCTGACCACGCTGTCGGGCGGGGAGCGGCAGCGGCTCCGGCTCGCGACCCACCTCGGCGCGCCGGGCGGCGTGCTCGTGCTGGACGAGCCGACGGCGGGTCTGCACCCGGCCGACGTCGCCCAGCTGCTCGGCCTGCTCGACCGCACGGTCGACGGCGGGACGTCGGTCGTCGTCGTCGAGCACTCGCTCGCCGTCATGGCCCACGCCGACTGGCTGGTCGACCTCGGCCCGGGCGCCGGGCACGACGGCGGCCGGGTCGTGTTCGAGGGCACGCCGGCGTCGCTGGTCGCGGCCCGCTCGACGCTGACCGGCGAGCACCTGGCGGACTACGTCACGCGGTGAGCCGCCGCGCCGTCAGGTACGCCTGCGGGGTGGGCTCGAGCCCCTGGGGCTGCCGCACCAGCGTCCCCTCGAGCTCCAGCCCCGACGCCGCCAGCAGCGCCGTCACCCGGTCCGGCTGCAGCCGGTGGGAGACCAGCGGCACGTCGTGGCCGTAGGGCCGGTCGTGGACGCGGTCGGTGTCGCCGACCTGGAACGCCAGCAGCAGCAGGCCGCCCGGGCGCAGGACGCGGGCCAGCTCGGCGACGGCGTCCGGCAGCTCGGCCGTCGGGACGTGGATGAGCGAGTACCAGGCGACGACGCCGGCCAGCGAGGCGTCGGGGTGGGGCAGGGCGGTGAGGTCGCCGACGTCGACCTGGAGGCCGGGGTGCTCGCGGCGGGCCACCTCGACCATGCCCGGGGACAGGTCCAGGCCCGCGACGTCGAGCCCGAGCCCGGCCAGGTGGGCGGCGACACGACCCGGCCCGCACCCGACCTCCAGCACCGGACCGGCCCCGACCTCCTCGGCGAACGCGCGCAGCACGGCGCGCTCCCAGGGGCGACCCTCCAGCGCGTCGCGCAGCAGCTCGGCGTAGTCCTGGGCGACGACGTCGTAGGCGGTGCGGACCTGGTCGCGCTCGCTCAGGACGTGCCCTCGTCGGGCTCCGGCTCGGGGGTGCGGCCGGGTCCGACCAGGGCCCGGGCGAGCGGGACCCCGACGCGGTCGACGACGGCGAGCACCCCGATCGCGACCGCGATCCGCAGGCCGGCGGTGCTCAGCGTGATGCTGCCGCTGAGCAGCTGGAGCGCCACGGCGCCGACCCCCAGCAGTCCGAGGACGGCGAGCAGCGGGCTGTTGAGGCGCACGCTCAGGCGCCCCGTCCGTCGACGTGGTGGCGCAGCACGAGGGCGAGCTCGGTCGCGGTGGCCGGCGCGGTCCGGCCGGCGTGGCTGATCGTGCCGGGGGAGGCCCCCCGGGTGCCGGCGTCGAGGACGGCGAGCGCCCCCGCCAGGCCGTGACCGCTCACGACGACGGGGTGCGCCTCGTCGGGCTCGGCCGGGGCGGGCACGACCGCCTCGATCGCGGCGGCGAGCGCCACGACCCAGGCGAGGTCGTCGCGGGGAGCGGGGTCGGGGAGCTGGGCGAGGACGGCGTCGGGCACGCCGAGGGCCTCCAGCGCGCTGCGGCTCCAGCCGGTCCGGGCCGGGGTGCGGCGGCTGACGGCGCGGCCGGGGGT
>JAOPWW010000049.1 GCA_025965495.1 Frankiales bacterium | reverse complement strand
CGGGACGCTACAGGCGGAAGCCCTCGTCGTAGGTCGAGACCTCGGTGTCCATCTGCGCCTTCTGCAGCTTGCCGGCGTAGTCCCAGTTCATCGACTGCCAGCGGGTGAACTGGTCGAGCACCCAGACGCCGGACTGGCGCGAGCCGTTGCCGCTCTTGCCGTTGCCCCCGAACGGCAGGTGCGCCTCGGCGCCCGAGGTCGAGTTGTTGACGCTGAGCATGCCGGCGCTGACCCGCTCCCGGAAGCGGAACACGGTCGCGGGGTCGCTGGTGTAGATCGCGCTGGACAGGCCGTACCCGTGGCCGTTGGACAGCGCCACCGCCTCGTCGAACGTCGAGAAGCGCACGACCGGCACCAGCGGCCCGAACGTCTCGTTGCGGTACAGCGCGTCGTCGGCCCGGACGCCGCTCACCACGACGGGGTGCGCGTAGACGCCGGCGTCGGGGTCGCCCACGAAGCCCGCGCGCGGGTTGCCGGAGGTGATCCGGCCGGTCGGGCCGTGGACGGTGTGGTGGGGCTGGATCTCGCCGAGCCACTTCTCCCAGCCCTGCAGGAACCGCTCGGACAGCATCGGCCCGTAGAGCACGTCCTGCGTCGGGTCGCCGACGCGGGCGTCGGCCAGCCGGGCGAGCAGCCGGTCGAGGAACGCGTCGTGGACGTCCTCGTGGACCACGGCGACCCCCAGCGAGGTGCAGCGCTGCCCGGCGGTGCCGAAGCCGGAGAACAGGGCGCCCTCGGCGGCGAGGTCGAGGTCGGCGTCGGGCATGACGACCAGCGGGTTCTTGCCGCCGAGCTCCAGGCACGGGTTCTGCAGGTGGCGGCCGCAGAGCTCCCCGATCCGGACCCCGACCTCCGAGCTCCCGGTGAACCCGACCTTCTGCACCAGCCCGGCGTCGAGCGCCTGGGACAGGCCCTCGAACGTCGTCGGGCCGTCGGCGTGGACGACGTTGAGGACGCCGTCGGGCAGGCCGCCCGCGACGAAGATCCGGAACAGCGCGTCGCCCAGTGCGGCCGAGTAGTCGGCGGGCTTCCAGACGACGGCGTTGCCGCAGAGCAGGGCCGGCACGAGGTACCAGGAGGGGACGGCGACCGGGAAGTTGCCCGCCGTGATGATCCCGGCGACGCCGACCGGCACGCGGAAGGTGAACAGCTGCTTGTCGCGCATCTCGCTCGGGACGGTCTGGCCGTAGAGCCGGCGGCCCTCGCCGAGGAAGAAGTCGCAGGTGTCGACGATCTCCTGCACCTCGCCGAGCGCCTCGGCGCGGGGCTTGCCGACCTCTCGGACGACGAGGTCGGCGAGCGCCTCCCTGTTCGCCTCGACCAGCCGGCCGATCTTGCTGACGACCTGGCCGCGGACCGGCGCGGGGGTGGCCGCCCAGGCCGGCTGCGCGGCGCGGGCGGCACGGAAGGCCTCGACCAGCTGCCCGGCGGAGGCCAGCGACACCTCCGCGACGACGTCGGACAGCCGCGCCGGGTTGGTGCTGACGACGGTGCCGGCGTCGCCGGTGACGGGACGGCCGCCGTAGACGGAGGTGAGCATCAGGAGGACTCCAGGGCGGTGAGGACGCGGTCGAGGGCGGCGACCCCGGCGGCGAGGTCGGCCTCGGACACCGTGAGGGCGGGGCGGAAGCGGACGCTGCGGCTGCCGCAGCCGAGCAGCAGGACCTTCTCGTCCTCCCGCAGCCGGGTCAGGACAGCATCGCGCAGGGCGGCGTCCGGCAGGGAGAAGGCGCACATCAGGCCGCGGCCACGGACGTCCGTGACCTGCGGGTGCCGGGCCGCGAGGCCCTCGAGGTGGCCCAGCAGCACGGGCCCGAGGGCCGCTGCCCGGGCGATGAGCCCGTCGCTCTCGACGACCTCGAGGATCCGGCGGGCCCGGACCATGTCGGCCAGGGACCCGCCCCAGGTGGAGTTGATCCGGCTGCTCGTGCGGAAGACGTTGTCGGGGACGTCGTCCACCCGGCCGCCGGCCATGACGCCGCAGACCTGCGTCTTCTTGCCGAACGCGACGACGTCGGGGACCACGCCGAGCTGCTGGTAGGCCCAGGCCGTCCCGGTCAGGCCGGCGCCCGTCTGAACCTCGTCGAGGACGAACAGGGCGTCGAACGCGTGGCACAGCGCGCGCGCGGCCTGCAGGAACTCGGGTCGGAAGTGGTGGTCGCCGCCCTCGCCCTGGACCGGCTCCATGACGAAGCAGGCGATGTCGTGGCGGTGCTGCACGAACGACGCGCGCATGGCCGCGAGGGTCTCCCCCTCGCGCGCCGCGACGTCGACGCCGGGGGACAGGTACGGCGACGGGACGCGCGGCCAGGCGAACTGGGGGAACCGCGCGGTCTTGACCGGGTCGGTGTTGGTGAGCGAGAGCGTGTAGCCGCTGCGGCCGTGGAAGGCGTCGCGCAGGTGCAGCACCTTGGTCCCGAGGCGCGGGTCGAGGCCGTGGGCCTCGTTCCAGCGGCTCTTCCAGTCGAAGGCGACCTTGAGCGCGTTCTCGACCGCGAGCGCGCCGCCCTCGACGAAGAACAGGTGGGGGAGCGCGGGGTCGCCGAGCACCCGCGCGAAGGTCGCCACGAACCGCGCCATCGGGACGCTGTAGACGTCGGAGTTGCTGGGCTTGCCGAGCGCCGCCAGCAGCAGCTCCTCGCGGAAGACCGGGTCCTCGGCGAGCGCCGGGTGGTTCATCCCGAGCGCGCTGCTGGCGAAGAAGGTGAACAGGTCGAGGTACGTCGTGCCGTCGCGCTCGTCGACCAGGCGGCTGCCGCGGCTGGCGCGCAGGTCCAGGACGAGGTCGAAGCCGTCGACCAGCAGGTGCTCGGACAGCGAGGCGTGGACGTCGCGGGCGGCGAGGACCTCGCCCAGGAGTGCGGTCATGCACGGACCGTAGAGGGAACTCCTCCTGCTGACCAGGAGCCGTGCGGGACGTCTTCCTGTCGAACTGCTCGTGGGAAGGACGGGCGGGGCGACGCGCGCGTCTGTCGGACCCCGCTCCTAGGCTCGCCGCGTGACCACGACGCTGTACCGCCGAGGCCGGGTGCGGACCCCCGGCGACCCCTTCGCCACGGCCCTGCTGGTCGACGGCGACGTCGTGGCGTGGGTCGGCGGGGAGCTCGCTGCCGACGCGATGACCGCCGACGTGACGGTCGACCTCGAGGACGCCTGGGTCGCCCCCGCCTTCGTCGACGCCCACGTCCACGCCACCTCGACCGGACTGGCGCTCACCGGCCTGGACCTCACCGGGATGCCCTCGCTGGCGGCGGCGCTCGCGGCCGTCGAGTCGGCCAGCCGCCGGCTGCGCGGCGGCGTGCTGCTCGGTACCGGGTGGGACGAGACGGCCTGGCCCGAGGGGCGGCCGCCGACGGCGCGGGAGCTCGACCGCGCCTCCCACGGCGGGGTCGTCTACCTCGCCCGCACCGACGTCCACAGCGCCGTCGCCAGCAGCGCCCTGCTCGCCGCGGTCCCCGAGGCGCGCGGACTGCCCGGCTTCCTCGGCGACGGCCTCGTCCGGCAGGAGGCGCACCACGCGGTCCGCGGGGCGGCGTACGGCTCGATCACGCCGTCCCAGCGGTCGGCCGCCCAGACCGCGACGCTGCGCCGGGCCGCCGCGCTCGGCATCGGCTGCGTCCACGAGTGCGGCGGCCCCGACATCGGCGGCGAGGAGGACTTCCGCGCCCTGCTCGCCCTCGAAGGCGCGCACCCCCAGGTCCTCGGCTACTGGGGCGAGCTCGACGGCGTCGAGCGGGCCCGCGACCTCGGTGCGGTGGGCGCCGGCGGCGACCTGTTCGCCGACGGCGCGCTCGGCTCCCGGACCGCCCACCTGTGCGCGCCCTACGCCGGCGACG
>JAOPWW010000043.1 GCA_025965495.1 Frankiales bacterium | reverse complement strand
CGGGCCGACGTCGCCGAGCGGGCGGTCGCCGCGCAGCAGCAGCCCGACCTCGCGGGGCAGCTCGACGGTGCCGGCGTCGACGGCGACCAGCAGGCCCCGGGCGAGCAGCCGGCGGACGGGGCTGGTGTCGTCGCCGGACGGGGCGCGCATCGCGTCCTTGACCTGCCCGAAGGGCGGTCCGGCGGCGAGCTGCTCGAGCACGCGGCGGGCGTCGTCGCCGGCGTCGGCCACCACGGCGGCCAGCCGCTCGGGGTCCTCGAACACCTCCACGACGCCCGCGAGGCCGGCCGCGGGGTCCAGGCCGAGGGCGGTGCACACGGGGGCGAGCGCCTTCTCGCTGGAGCGCGCGAGGCACATCGCCACCGGGCGGCCGAGCCCGGCGGGGGACACCCCGACGACCTCGCGGACCGCGCCGACGAGGTGGAGCTCCTTGCCGTCGCCCCAGACCAGGGCGAGGTCCTGGAGCCGCTCCAGCCCGGCGCCCACCTGCTTGGCGGTGGCGGCGGCCCCCACGAGACCCCGGAGCTGCGTCAGCGACGCCGGGTCCTCCAGCAGCACGAGCGCGTCGAGCAGGGCCAGCGCGAAGGCGTCGAGCTGCTCCAGCGCCCGGAGCACCGACAGCCGCACGCCGGCCCGCGCGGCCAGCACCCCGACGTCGGGCGGCACGGGCGCGGCCAGGTCCGACCGCGCCCGGAGCAGTCCGGCGAGGCGCTCGTCGGGCCAGCCGCGGAGCCAGTCGGCGAGGCTGCGGGGGGCGGGAGGCATCCGGCCGAGGCTAGTCGCCAGTGCGGGCCCGGGCACCTCGTGCGGTGTCACCGGGCGCTCCTGCGGGGAGGCAGGGGCCATGAGCCGCGACCTGGTGACCAGCGAGGGTGTCGACGACGCGTCGGCGAAGGGCACGGCCGAGGGCCTCGAGACGCCGGCCGCGTCCGGCCAGGGCGACTCCGGCCCTGACCCGGACGTCTCCCAAGAGGTGTCCGCGGCCTCGCCCGGCCCGACCAGCGCCGGTCTGCCCGAGCAGTCCACGACGCCGGAGGGCGGCGGCGACGACGTCCTCGGCGAGGCGCCGCGGGGCGCGCCCGTCGACGAGACGCAGGCGGCCGGCCCGGTCGACACCGAGACGCAGGAGTCGCGCGCGGCCCGGGCCGAGCACGGGACCGGGCAGCAGTACCAGGTCGGCGAGGGCTGAGCCGCTCCCGGCCCGGGAGCTAGCGCGGGACCTTCCGCAGCGCGGGGTAGCGGGCTCCCGGCGTCGTCGGCCAGTCGTACAGTGAGCCGCCGAGGGCCTTCTCTTCGCGCGCCGCGCGCACGAACCCCTCGGCCTGGGACTGGGTCGCCCCGACCCCGCCGATGGCGTGGACCGGCGCGGCCGGCTGGTGCAGGTCGCGCCGCAGCAGGTGCAGGTTCGCCTGGGTCGAGGTGTAGGCGTCCGACCACTTCGAGCTGCTCTTGCGGTCGGTCCAGTAGCCCATCGGCTGCCACACGTCGTAGAGCGGGGCGAGGTCGGCCCACGGGAACGGCCGCCAGAAGTGCGTGTTGACCTCGTCGGTCACGACCGGCGCCACGACGATCGCCGACAGCGGCAGGGCCGGCGCCTTCGCCCGCAGGTGCCGGCTCAGGGCGACGACCCGGCGGTTGCGCTCGGCGACGTCGGCGACGCCGTTGCGCCACTCGATGTCCAGGCCGAACGTGTCGAAGGCCTGACCCTGGGACCGGAACGCGAGGACGGCGTCGACCTTGCGGGCGTCGACGGCGGGCTCGTCGAAGGTCGGGAGGTACCAGGCCTGCACCTGCATGCCGTCGGCGTGGGCCCGGACCAGGAACTGCCCGAGGACCTTCGGCGACAGCAGGTCGCCCGGGCTCTTCGGGCTCTTCTTGGCCGCCTGCACGTACAGGGTCCGCACGCCCCGCCGGGCCATCTCGTCCAGGTCGCCGGGCACGGTGGTCCCGCCGAACTCCGGCGACCAGTCGTAGGCGTCGAGCCAGGTGCCGAGGCCGCGGTAGGCGGTGAGGTCCGAGCGGGACGTCGTCCGCGACGTCGGCGTCGGGGAGGCCGCCGGGGTGGGCAGCGGCAGCGGGACCGGGCCGACGTCGGCGGAGGCGACGGCCCGCTGTGCGGCTGCGGGAGCGGCCGGGAGGCTGACGGCCGAGGCGACGCCCGCGGCGAGGACGAGGGGCAGGGCCACGAGCAGGCTCAGAGGTGCACGCACGGGGAGGAACCGTACGTGATGCCCGCCACACCTACTCTCGAACCGTGGAACTCGACGACCGCCTGTCCGCGCTCGACGCCGGGCTGCGTGCCGCCGGCCCCCTGCTGGTCGCCTTCTCCGGCGGCGCCGACTCGGCGTTCCTGCTCGCCGCGGCCGTGCGCGCGCTCGGCGCCGACGCCGTCTGGGCCGCGACCGCGGTGAGCCCGTCCCTGGCCGCCTCGGAGCTGCCTGCGGCCCGGGCCTTCGCCGAGGGCCTCGGGGTCCGCCACCTGACGCCGGGGACCGACGAGATGTCGCGGCCGGGGTACGTCGCCAACGGCGCCGACCGCTGCTTCCACTGCAAGGCCACCCTGCTGGACACGCTCCGGCCGCTGGCGCAGGGCCGGGCCGTCGCGACCGGCACCAACGCCGACGACGCCGTCGCGGGCTTCCGCCCGGGCATCGCGGCCGCGGCCCAGCGGGGAGCCCTCACGCCGCTGCTCGACGCCGGGCTGACCAAGGCCGACGTCCGGGAGGCGAGCCGCCGCTGGGGGCTCGAGACCGCGGACAAGCCGGCGATGGCGTGCCTCGCCAGCCGGATCGCCTACGGGGTGCAGGTCACCCCGACGGCGCTGGCCCGGGTCGACCGCGCGGAGCAGGCCGTCCGGGAGCGCCTGACCGTCGTCGACGTCCGGGTGCGCGACCTCGGGCAGGGGCGGGCGCGGCTCGAGCTCGACCCCGCCGCGCTGGCCGCCGTGGACGACGACGTGCTGGCGGCGGTCCGGGCCGAGGGGTTCCCCGACGTCGTCGCGGCGGCGTTCAGGTCGGGGTCGATGAACGCCGCGCTGCGCGACGACGCGCCCGTGCGCCCCTGAGCAGTCCGAGCAGGGCGAGCGCGAAGCCCAGCGGGAGCAGCACCGAGGCGACCGTGATGGCGCCGGTCGGGCCGGTGTCGGAGCCGAGCAGCACCGGGACGACCGCGACGACGACGGCGACCGCGCCGAGCGCGAACAGCACCGCCCCGACGGCGACCAGCCGGCTCCCGTCGCCCCGCTGCTCGGGCGCGGCGTGGCGCGCGCTCACCGCACCGCGACGCTGACGGGGGCCGAGACGCCCTCGCCGCCGCCGCCCTTCCAGTGCGCCCGCCAGACGGTCGTCCCGCGGCGGGCGGGCGTCCAGACGAGGTCGAAGACCGTGTCGGCGGCCGTGCCGCGCAGGGGGGTGCGGCGGACGTCGCGCCAGGTGCCGTCGGCCTGGCGGACCTGCAGCCCGACGGTGCTGCCGAGGGCCCGGGGGCGCACCAGCCCCGACAGCCGGACCGGCTGCCCCAGGCGCGCGTGAGCCACGTCGGCCGCCAGTCGCACCCCGACGTGCGGCCGCGGGAAGGCCGGCGCCGTCTCGGGGGTCAGGGCGGCGGCGAGGAAGCGCAGGCTGTCCTGCCAGACGGTGGCCTGGTAGCCCCGCGCGTGCAGGCCGCCCGGCAGCACCCGCACGCGGCTGGCGACGTGGGCGCGGCCGAGCGCGGCGTCGAGCACCCAGGCCTGGCGCGGGTCGACGAGCTCGGTCTCGCTGTTCACGCCGAACGTCGCCGGGCCGGTGGTGAGCCCCGCCGCGGGCGAGGCGGCCCGGTACGCGTCCGGGCAGGTGGCCGGCAGGCAGCGCATGAGCGGGCCGGCCACCTTGCGGGCCAAGCCGTGCAGCGCGCAGCCCGGGACGGTGCAGCCCCCGGACGCCGGCTGCTGCAGGAGGCCCGCCATGTCGTTGACCGCCGACCACGCGACGACGGCCCGGACCGGCACCACACCGGGCTGCGGACGGCCGAGCAGCCCGGCCAGCTGGCCGCCGACCGAGTCCCCGAGCGCGCCCGTGCGGTCGACGTCGACGCCGAGCGCCGCAGAGGAACGCTGCAGGTCGGCCAGCGCCCGGCGGACGTCGACCAGCGGAGCGGGCCAGGGGGCCGTCGGGGTGCGGCGGTAGTTCAGGCTGACGGCGGTCCAGCCGCGGCGCGCGACGGCGACGGCCTCGTCGACCCACTCGACCTTGTCGCCGATCTCCCAGGAGCCGCCGTGGACGAACACCACCGTGGGGCGCGGGCGGACCGGCTGGCCCGCCGGCAGGTAGACGTCGTAGGTGTTCTCGTCCCCGAAGGGGCCGTAGGCGCGGGTCTGCCGGACCACGCCCGCGGCCACCGGCTCGCCGCTCGGCGGCCCCGCCGCTCCCTGCGACAGGCTCGCCCCGGCGTCGGGCTGCAGCGCGACGAGCAGCGTGACGAGGACAGCGACCACCACGACGGCGATCCCGGCGGGCTGGAGCAGGGCTGTGCCGGCCGGACGTCGCACCCTGCCTCCCCGCGCTCGCTACGACCGGCCGGCCCCTGTCCCGCAGGCCCGTCCCGCAGCGTAGGGCGCGCGGCCGGAGGGCGGGCGCCGGACTAGCCTGGAGCGGTCCCGCCCGCACGACGAACCGAGGTCCCCGTGCCCACCGGCAAGGTCAAGTTCTTCGACTCCGAGAAGGGGTTCGGGTTCGTCTCCCGCGACGACGGCGGCGACGTCTTCGTGCCCAAGTCGGCCCTGCCCGCCGGCGTCGCCGAGCTCAAGGCCGGCATGCGCATCGAGTTCGGCGTGGCCGACGGCAAGCGCGGTGAGCAAGCCCTGTCGGTGCGGCTGCTGGACGCCCCGCCCGTGCTCGCCACCGCTCGGCGCCCGGCCGACGAGCTGCAGCGGATCGTCGAGGACCTCATGACCCTGCTGGAGCAGAAGGTGCAGCCGAGCCTGCGCCGTGGCAAGCACCCCGACCGCGACACCGGCAAGCGGGTCGCGACGATCCTGCGGGCCGTCGCCTCCGACCTCGAGGGCTGAGGCTCCCGGGGCTGTTACTTCGGCGCGAGGACGAAGCGCCAGACGCCGGTCACCTGCGCGTTGGCCGCGCTGCTCGCGAGCGACTTGACCTGCAGCTCGATCGGGGCGCCGTTCTCGAACGACGGCGCGAACGTGAAGTAGTGGCTGTCCTGGATGCCGGAGGTCTGCGGCTGGGCCGGCGAGCCGTCCGCGCTCGGCGCCTGCGACGTCACCTGCAGGACCCACGCGCCGTCGGCGACCTCCTTGGACACGTCGACGCCGACCTGCTCGCCCGGCCGCACCCGCACGAGCTGGGGGGCGAGCTTGGTGTAGCGGCACGCGCCGGAGGTGCCCGGGGCCTTGCTCGGGTCCTGGCCGTCGAAGCAGTAGGAGACGGCCTCGTCGTGCACCGTCTTCCCGCCGCTGACCACCGAGACGATCGGCGTCGGCTGCTGGCAGGCCGACAGCGTCAGCAGGGAGGCGGTCGCCGCGCCGGCGGCGAGCAGTCGGGGGGCACGCATGCGGGGGCTCCGGGTCAGTCGTGTGAACGGGTGGGACGGGCATCTGCCACAGTGCTGGGGTGGCACTCTTTCGGCGCAGCCTGCGCGACGTCGGGACGAGGGTATCGGGGGTCCTCGGGGCCCTGCGCGACGAGGTCGTCCCCGAGGTCCTCGGCGGGCGTCCCGCGGAGCAGTCCGAGGCGGACGCTCCCACGGCGGACGCTCCTGCGGCAGACGAGCCGGCCGCGGACGCGACCGCAGCGGACGAGCCCGCGGCGGACGCGGACGCAGGGGACGGACCCGCGGCGGACGAGCCCCTGCGCGCGCACCCGACCGGGCTCGAGGCCGCGGCGTCCCCTGTCGTCGACGCCGCCGTCGACGACACTGGAGCCGTGAGCAGCCCCACGACCGTCGACGTCCCCGCGCCCGCCCCGTCGGCTCCCGCCCTCGACGACGTGTGCGCCGCCGCGGTCGAGCTCGCCCGCGCGGCCGCCCTCGAGGAGGCCCGGACCGCCGTCGGCGAGCACCTCGGCGCCGAGCCCGAGGACGCGCTCACCGTCACGCACTCCTTCGCCAGCACCGACCCCGCCTACGTCGGCTGGCGCTGGGCCGTCACGGTCGCCCGCGCGGAGGGCTCCGACGTCGTCACGGTCGACGAGGTCGTCCTGCTGCCCGGTGGCGGCGCCCTGCTCGCCCCCGCGTGGGTGCCCTACAGCGAGCGCGTGCAGCCCGGCGACCTCGGCACCGGCGACCTGCTGCCGCCCGAGCCCGACGACCCCCGGCTCGTGCCTGCCTACGCCGACCCCGAGGCCGAGCTGGCCGAGGCGGCGTACTGGGAGCTGGGCCTGGGCCGCCCCCGCGTGCTGTCCCTCGACGGCCGCGCGGACGCCGCCGAGCGCTGGTACGACGGCGACACCGGCCCGGCGAGCCCGCGCGCCCTGGCGGCGCCTGGCCAGTGCGTCGGCTGCGGCTTCCTCGTCCCGCTGGGCGGCGCGCTGCGCCAGGCCTTCGGCGTCTGCGCGAACGCCTCCGCCCCCGACGACGGCCGCGTCGTCGCCCTGTCCCACGGCTGCGGCGCGCACAGCGAGACGCCGGCCGAGTCGAGCCGGCCGCCGGTCGCCGAGCTCGTCGTCGACGAGGTCGAGTACACCTACGAGGACCGGGGACCGGCCGCGATCGACAGCGCTGCGGACGCGGACCTCGACGCGGCCCCGGGCAGCGCCGCCGACGACGCCCCCGACGAGTCCGCGGCCGACCCGCTGCCCGACCCGGTCGAGACCGAGCAGGCCGAGGAGCTCGGCCACAGCTAGACCGGCCGGACGGGGGCGACAGGTCCCGGAGCGGGTAGGCGGACCGGCATGGGCTTCCGCGAGCACGCCGCACTCCAGGTCGACGGCGGGACCGTCGTCGTCGACGCGACCGACGAGCACTTCAACCCCCACGGCAGCGTCCACGGCGGCCTGATCGCCACGATGCTCGACGTCGCGATGGGGGAGGCGGTCGCCGAGACCGGCGGCGAGAGCCCGGTCACGGTGTCGCTGACCGTGACCTACCTCGAGCCGGGCCGGCCGGGGCGGCTGGAGGCGAGGGCGACCGTGCGCAAGCGCGGCAAGCGGCTGCTCGTCGTGGAGGGCGAGGTCGTGCAGGACGGCGACGTCGTGGCCGACGCCCTTGCGACGTTCAGCGTCGCGCCCGGCTGACCCGCCTCAGTCGGCCGCGGGAGCGGTCGGGGCGGTCGGCTGCTCGGCGGTGTCGGCCCGGCCGAGGTGGGCCTGCCGCCGTCGGCAGTGCCGCACACCGACCAGCCCGAGCACGATGCCGCAGCCGCACATGGCCAGCCACCAGTCCTGGACGTCCCCGGTCCCCGTCAGCCGCAGGACGCCGAGGACGACCAGGGCGACCAGCCACAGCCCGGTGCCGGCCAGGACGACCGGGACGTCGTCGGTCTCCCAGGACGGCGGGTCGGGGCGGCGCTCCACACCCCGGCTCGCGAACAACGACACAGCGCGATCGTAGTCGTCACCGCAGGAGGCGGCGGCCGCAACCGGCCCGTGACCGGCGTCTGCCACCCTGTCCGCCATGAGCACCCGCACCTCGGCGCCGTCGACGACGGCCACCTCCGGACTGGACCGCTACTTCAAGATCAGCGAGCGCGGCTCGACCGTGGAGCGCGAGCTCCGCGGCGGCCTCGCGACGTTCTTCACGATGGCCTACATCGTCGTCCTCAACCCGCTCATCATCGGGCAGGCGCAGGACGCCGACGGCCGGTCGCTGGGCATCCCGCAGGTCGCGGCCGCCACCGCACTGGTCGCGGCCGTGATGACGCTGCTGATGGGCGTCGTCGGCAAGTACCCGTTCGCGATCGCCACGGGCCTCGGCCTCAACGCGTTCGTCACCTTCTCGATCGCCAGCGAGATGAGCTGGGCCGACGCCATGGGCCTGGTCGTGCTCGAGGGCGTGGTCATCACCGTGCTCGTCCTCACCGGGGTCCGCGGCGCGATCTTCGACGCCATCCCGGCCCAGCTCAAGACCGCCATCAGCGTCGGCATCGGCCTGTTCATCGCTCTGATCGGGCTGGTCGACGCGGGCTTCGTGCGCCGCATCCCCGACGCCGCCCAGACGACCGTCCCGCTGCAGCTCGGCGCGACCGGGCAGCTGCGTGGCTGGCCGACGGTCGTGTTCGTCCTCGGGCTCGCCCTCACGGCGATCCTGGTCGCCCGCCGGACCAAGGCCGCCATCCTCATCAGCATCGTCGTCACGACGGTGGTCGCCGCCGTCGTGGAGGCCGTGTTCGACGTCGGCCCCTCGTTCACCCCGCCGGACAAGGTCAACCCCGCCGGCTGGTCGCTCAACGTGCCCGGCCTGCCGGACTCGGTCGCCTCCCTGCCCGACCTGCACCTGCTCGGCCACGTGTCGGTGTTCGGAGCCTTCTCCCGGGTCGGCGGCGTCGCGGCGGTGCTGTTCGTCTTCACCCTGATGCTGGCCGACTTCTTCGACACGATGGGCACGGTCGTCGGCGTCGGCGCCGAGGCCGGCCTGCTCGACGAGGACGGCACCCTGCCGGGCGCGGACCGCGTGCTGCTCGTCGACGGCCTGGCGGCCGTGGCGGGCGGGCTCGCGTCGACGTCGTCGAACACCACCTACATCGAGTCGGCCGCCGGTGTCGGGGAGGGGGCCCGCACGGGGCTCGCGAGCGTCGCGACCGGCCTGCTGTTCCTGCTGGCCCTGTTCTTCACGCCGCTGGTGTCGGTGGTGCCGTTCGAGGCCGCCAGCCCCGCGCTGGTCGTCGTCGGCTTCCTGCTCATCACCCAGGTCAAGAACATCGACTTCGACGACTACGTGATCGCGATCCCGGCGTTCCTCACGATCGTCGTCATGCCGTTCACGTACTCGATCACCAACGGCATCGGCGCGGGGTTCGTCTCCTACGCGCTGCTCATGGCGACGTCGGGCAAGGCCCGCAAGGTCCACCCGCTGCTGTGGGTCGTGGCCGTGCTGTTCGTCGTCTACTTCGCGATCGACCCGATCCAGCAGGCGCTCGTCGGGTAGGTCCTCGCGCAGCCCAGCCGGAGCCGGTCCCCGAGGGGGCCGGCTCCGCTGCTGTCCGGCCCTCCGGCTGGTCGTTCGCACGGGTAATGACCTACGCTAACGACGTGCCCACCGCCACCGACACCGCCCTCGCGAGCTCGCTGCGCCTGGCCGTCATGCGCCTGGCCCGGCGGATGCGGCAGCAGCGTAGCGACTCCTCCCTCACCCTGAGCCAGATCGCGGCCCTCGCCACCCTGGAGCGGCACGGCCCGCTGACCCCGGGCGAGCTGGCCGCGCACGAGAAGGTCCAGCCGCCGTCGATGACCCGCCTGGTCGCCGCGCTGGAGGCCGCCGGCCTCGCCACCCGGGCCCCGCACCCCACCGACCGCCGTCAGGTCCTCGTGGCCGCCGCCCCCGAGGGCCTGGCGCTGCTGCGCGAGGACCGGCGTCGGCGCGACGTCTGGCTGGCCCAGCGGCTGCGCGACCTGCCTCCTGAGGACCTCGAGGTCCTCGGTCGCGCGGCGACCGTGCTCGACCGGCTGGCGAGCGCATGAGCGCCGGCAGCGGCGGCGGGACCTTCCGGAGCCTGCGGGTCCGGAACTACCGGCTCTACGCCGCGGGGCAGGTCGTCTCGAACTCCGGCACGTGGGCGCAGCGCGTCGCGCAGGACTGGCTCGTGCTGGAGCTGTCGCACGACAGCGGCACGGCGCTCGGCATCACGACCGGCCTGCAGTTCCTGCCGGTGCTCCTGTTCGGGCTCTACGGCGGGCTGCTCGCCGACCGCCACGACAAGCGGCGGCTGCTGCTCATGGCCCAGGCCGTCATGGGCGTGCTGGCGCTGCTGCTCGCCGTGCTCGACCTGAGCGGCGTCGTGCAGCTGTGGCACGTCTACGCCCTGGCCTTCGGCCTGGGCCTCGCCTCCGTCGTCGACACCCCGACCCGGCAGGCCTTCGTCAGCGAGATCGTCGGCCCGGAGGACCTCCCCAACGCCGTCAGCCTCAACAGCGCGACGTTCAACTCCGCCCGCATCGTCGGCCCGGCCCTCGCGGGTGTGGCCATCGCCGCGGCCGGCACCGGCGTCGTCTTCCTCGCCAACGCCGCCAGCTACCTGGCGGTCCTCGCCGGCCTGGCCGCGATGCGCACCAGCGAGCTGCACCCCGGACGCCGCGCCCTGCGCGCACCGGGGCAGACCCGCGAGGGGCTCGCGTACGTCCGCAAGCGCCCCGACCTCTACGTGCCGATCGCGCTGGTGGGGCTGGTCGGGATGTTCGGCCTGAACTTCCAGATCACCCTGGCGCTCGTCGCCAAGCAGGTCTTCGGCCGGGGTGCCGCCTCGTACGCCCTGCTCACCTCGTGCCTGGCCGTCGGGTCGCTCATCGGTGCGCTGCTGTCCGCCCGGCGGTCCGGCCAGCCGCGCCAGCGCCGCCTGTTCGGGGCGGCCCTGGCCTTCGGCGTGCTCGAGGTCGCCGTCGGGCTCGCGCCGTCGTACTACGTCATGGCGGCGCTGCTCGTGCCGACCGGCGTCGCCGTCCTGACCTTCAGCACGACGGCGAACACGGCGATCCAGCTGCGCGTCGACCCGGACGTCCGCGGCCGGGTGATGGCCCTCTACGTGCTGGTGTTCCTGGGCGGCACGCCGCTCGGTGCGCCGGTCGTCGGGGCGTTCGCGCAGGCCTACGGCGCGCGCTCCAGCATCGTGCTCGGCGGCGCGGTGACGGCCCTGTCCGCGGTGCTCGCGGCGGCCTGGCTGGCCCGACGGCGCGAGCTCACCCTGTCGGCGCACGTGCTCCGCCGCCACCCCCACATGCACGTCCGGCAGCTGGCCGGGAGCACGCGGGTGCCCTGAGCGGTCAGCCGCGGGTGACCGCGGCGACCACCTGCGGGTAGGCGGCGTCGGCCATGTCGCGCAGCTCGGCGTCGGTCCGGTCCTGCACGGGGTGCGGCACGAGGACGTACGGCGCGGGGAACCCGAGGGCCTCGGACTGGGTCACGGCGGCCTCGTCGAACACGGTGGTGCAGAGGAACACCCCCACCACGCCGCGGCGCTCGAGGTCGGCGATGTCGTGCACACTGCACGACGTGCACGAGCCTCAATCGGCGAGCGCCTCGATGACCACCTCGCACTGCTCGGCGATCTCGTGCCGCAGGTCGACGGGGGCGGGCTTGACGAACGTCGGCTTGCGGTAGCGCCGCACGAGCACGCCGTCGGCCTCGAGCAGCTCGGCGAGCCGGTCCAGGAAGACGTCGCCGCGGGTCTTGCTGATGTCGAGCAGGCCGACGGTCCGGCCGCGCAGCGCGTCCGGCCGGGGGAGCAGGGTCCGGGCGGACGGGGAGCGCTCGCCCGTGGGGTCCAGGACGACGGTCATGGCCGCACCTCTCGTGTCACGGGACTGCTGCCGGTGGAGCCCGACACCCACCCCCCGATGATCGCGCTGAACAGGCCGGCGTCGCCGCCGGCGTGGACGACGAGCAGGCCGCCGTCGCGGTGCTTGGGCAGGACCGTCCCGGC
>JAOPWW010000039.1 GCA_025965495.1 Frankiales bacterium | reverse complement strand
GCTGCCGCGCCCGGTGCCGGGCTCGCGCCCCAGCCGGCCCAGCAGTCCGCCGCCGTCTCCCGCAGCGGTCCTGAGTCCTCCGGCTCCGGCGCCAAGGACGTCCGCCCCGCGCCGTTCGCCTACCTGGCCGTCGCCCAGCACCACACCACCCCGGCCCGGGCGACCGCCAACGGCGCGCTCGACCAGGCCGGCCAGCGGATCAGCAGCCGGGTCGACCGGGCGCTCGTGCGGCGGGCCGCGCTGGTCACGATCGAGGCGGCCAGCCTGCTCGACGCCTGCGACGTCCTCGACGGCCGGGCCCGCGCGGCCGACGCGACCTGGACCGGGGAGCACCACTCCCCCACCGAGGTCCGCGAGTTCGAGGGCGCCTGGGGCGCCTTCTACGACGCGCAGGGCGCGCTCGCCCAGCACGTCCAGGGCTGAGCGGGGTCGAGCCCTGCACGGGGAGGGACCTGCCGCGCTCAGCTCATCGCGCGGTACCAGCGCGGGGAGGTGTTCGGCGGCGGCGTGTAGCCCGCCTTGACGACCAGCAGGTTCGGCCGTCCGCTCGCCACCCCGGCGGCGACCGCGTCCGCCAGCTCCTCGACCCGGACCTCGCGGGCCTCGACCCGGAACGCCCGCGCCAGCGCCACGAAGTCCGGCGGCTCGAGGTCGCACCCCACCGGCTGCTCGCCGTCCTTGGTGAAGTCGTAGGCGAGCATCCCGTAGCCGCCGTCGTCGACGAGGACGGTCGTGAGCGGGAGCTGCTCCTGGGCGGCGGTCGCGAGGTCGCCGCAGGCGAACAGGAACCCGCCGTCGCCGACCAGGGCCACGGCCGGGCGGCCGGACAGGGCGGCGCCCAGCCCCGCGGGGAAGCCGAAGCCGAGGGTGCCCCAGCCGACCGGGTAGGCCAGCCCGCGCGGCTGCCGGACCCGCGCGAAGCCGCCGTACCAGTAGCCCGCGACGCACATGTCCGCGACGACGACGACGTCGTCCGGCAGCCCGGCCTCGAACGCGGCGAGGAACTCCGTCTCCGGACCGGCGTGCAGCTCCCGTCCCGCGGGGCGCTGCCACCAGGGCGCCCGCGGCGTCGACAGGTGGACCAGCGCGGCGTCGAGGGCGGGGGCGACGTCGGCCTGGACCCACACGTCGGGGACGACGTTGACCGGCTCGGCGAGGTCGACCGTGACGACGACGGGCGGCCGGGGCTGCCGGAAGCCCTGGGTGTTCATGGCGTCGAGGTCGCTGCCAAGCACGAGGACCAGGTCGGCGGCGTCCCACAGGTCCCCGGCCTCGCGGACGTGCGGCGGGAGCGGGACGAGGCAGGGGTGGTCGGGCGGCAGGAGCCCGCGGCCGCCGTAGGAGGTCAGGACGGGTGCGCCGAGGAGCTCGGCGAGCCGGGCGACGGCGCGGCCGGCACCGCTCGCGGTCGCGCCGCCCCCGGCCCAGACCAGGGGGCGCGCGGACTGCGCGAGCGCCCGCAGCAGGGCGTCGACCTCGGGCGCCGGGACGGGGGCGGCGTCGTCGGGCGGTCCGCTCGGGATCGAGGCGGCGGCGCTGAGCAGGTCGGTCGGCACCTCGACGTAGACCGGGCGCCTCGGGTGGGTCATCGCCTCCCGGCCGGCCGCGACGACCGCCGCGTAGAGCGTCTCGACGCTCTCGACCCGGTGCTGGGCCTTGGTCACGGGTCGGAAGAACCCGGCCTGGTCGACGGTCTCGTGCAGGACCCCCCGGTGGACGCCGGGCCGGCGCAGGGTCGAGGGCACGTCGGTCGCGAGCACCAGCAGGGGGCTGTGCGAGGCCCAGGCCTCCCCCACCGCGGTCACGACGTTGGCCGCGCCCGGGCCGGTCGTGGTCAGGGCGACCCCGAGGCGGCCCGTGGCGCGGGCGTACCCGTCGGCGGCGTACCCGGCGGTCTGCTCGTGCCGCACGCCGACCAGCCGCACCGAGGAGCCGGGGAAGGCCTTCCACGCGGCGAGGTTGTGGACCCCCGGCAGCCCGAACGCGACCTCGACGCCGAGCGCCTCGAGCGCCTGGACCAGGGCGTGCCCTCCGGTGCTCACGCGGTGACCTCCTGGACCTGCTCGGGCGACAGCCCGAGCGCCGACAGCACCTCGACCGTGTGCTGGCCGAGCAGGGGCGGGGCGCGCAGCACCTGCGGCCTCGCGCCGTCGAGGCGCAGCGGCGAGCCGACCACGGTGACGTCGCCGGCCGGGTGCGGGACGCGCTGCAGCATCCCGCTCGCGACGACCTGCGGGTCGCTCTGCACGGCGAGCAGGTCCTGCACCGGGGCGCACGGGACACCGGCCTCCGCGAGGACGGGGACCCAGTCGGCGGCGTCGCGCCGGCCGAAGACCTCGGCCAGTGCTGCGGCCAGGGCGGCCCGGTCGCCGACCCGGCCGGCGTTCGTCGCCCACTGCGGCCGCACCTCGAGCCCGACGGCGGCGGCCAGGGCTCGGAACTGCCCGTCGTTGCCGGCGCCCAGCACCAGGGCGGTGTCGGCGCACGGGACCGGTCCGTAGGGGGTGATGCTCGGGTGGTCGTTGCCGCTCGGTCCCGGCACGACGCCGGCGACCAGCGCGCTCGACGCCTGGTTCACGAGCATCGACACGGCCGCCTCGAGCAGCCCGACCTCCACCCGCAGGGGCCGCCGCGCGACCAGCCCCGCCACCGCCCCGACCGCGGCGTAGAGCCCGCTCACGACGTCGGCGACGGCCACCCCGACCTTGGTCGGCCCCTCGGTCCCCGTGACCGACATCAGGCCGCTCCGCGCCTGCGCCATGACGTCGTAGCCCGGGAGCTCGCCGTCGGGCCCGTCGCCGCCGGCGCCCCGGACCGAGACCCACACGGCCTGCGCCGTGGTCCGCAGCTGCTCCAGGCCCAGCGCCGCGAGGTGGCGCGGCAGGAAGTTCTCGACGACGACGTCCGCGGCCTCGACCAGCCGCGCGACCACCAGCCGCCCGGCTGGCGTCGTCAGGTCGAGCGTCAGGGACCGACGGTCGCGGTTGACGGAGAAGAAGTAGGTCGCGTCGTCCCCGTGGAACGGCGGGCCCCAGCGGCGGGTGTCGTCGCCGGCGCCGGGCCGTTCGACCTTGACGACGTCGGCCCC
>JAOPWW010000037.1 GCA_025965495.1 Frankiales bacterium | reverse complement strand
AGCGTGACGACCAGGACGCCGCCCGGGCGCGTCTCCCAGGTGACGACGTCGGTCGGAGCGAGGGTCTCGCTCATGCCATCGTGAGGCCGCCGCTGACGGACAGCGTCTGACCGGTGACGAAGCCGGCGCCCTCGGAGGCGAAGAAGACGACGGCCGGGCCGACGTCCTCCGGGGTGCCGAGCCGGCGCATGGGCACCGCGCGCGTCATGCCCTGGATGACCTTCTCGGCGTCGTCGCCGGCACCCGCCGCGAACTTGCGCAGCGCGGGCGTGTCCGTCGGACCGGGACACACGGTGTTGGCGGTGATGCCGGCGCGGGCGACCTCGCGGGCGAGGGTCTTGGTGAAGGCGATGATCCCGCCCTTGGCGCCGGAGTAGACGGCCTCCATCGAGGAGCCGACGCGACCCGCGTCGGACCCGATGTTGATGATCCTGCCACCCTTGCGGGCGGTCATGCCCGGCAGGACGGCCTGGATGGTGCGCAGGGCGCCCTTGTAGTTGATGTCGAGGATCTTCTCCCAGAAGTCCTCGGTCGTGTCGACGAAGTTCATGAAGTCGTCCCAGCCGGCGTTGTTCACGAGGACGTCGATCGGCCCGAGGCTGCTCTCGACGCTGGCGACGGCCTCCTTGACGGACGCGGTGTCGGTGACGTCCATGCGCACGGCGACGGCGTTGCCACCGGCCTCCGTGAGCTCCTTGGCGGTCAGCTGGGCGACCTCGAGGTTCAGGTCCGCGACGGCGACGGCGTAGCCGGCCTGCGCGAGCGAGGTGGCGATGCCCTTGCCGATGCCCTGTGCGGCCCCGGTGACGAGGGCGGTGCGACCGGTCATGTGTGACTCCTGTGTGTGCGGTGGGTGGGTGGTGAGGGCTGTCGGGACCGACCGGTCGACGACGTGACGAGGGATGGTGCGGATCAGGGGTGCGCTCGGGCGAGCTGGTCACGGTGTGCCGGAGCAGCGACGGCCGTCAGGCGCCGGGCGCGTTCGGCGAGGCCGCAGCCGGTGAGCATCGCCACGCCGTGCTCGGTGACGACGGCGTCGACGTCGGTGCGGGCCGTGGTCACCGGACCGGACAGCTGCCTCACGACGGTGGAGGCGCCGCCCGACTCCGACCGCAGGGCGATGATCGACCGCGCACCGGTGAGGGCCGCAGCGCGGGAGAAGTCGACCTGGCCTCCCACTGCTCCGACGTGCACGCCGCGACCGACCTCCGCGCCCACCTGGCCGGAGAGGTCGACCTCCAGGGCCGAGTTCAGCGAGACCAGACAGCTCAGCTGCGCGAGCACGGACGGCGCGTGCGTGTAGCTCGCCGGGCGGAACTCGACCGGCCGCCCGGCCAGGCGCCGGTAGGTCACGGCGTCGCCGAGGGCTGCGCCGGTGACGACGATCCCCCTGTCGATCTCCTTGCGCGCTCCGGTGATGACGCCCTTGTCGACCAGGTCCAGCACCTTGCCCGTGATCATCCCGCTGTGGATGCCGAGGTCGGCGTGGCCCGCGAGCGCGTCGAGCACGGCGTCGGGCAGGGCCCCGACCCCCATCTGCAGGGTGTCGCCGTCCTCGACGAGGGTCGCGACGTGCGCCGCGATCGCTCGGTCGACGTCGTCGGGGTCGCGGACCGGCGCCTCGCGCAGCGGCCGGTCGGTCTCGACCACGGCGGCGAAGGCGCTCAGCGAGATGCGCGGCGTACCGGCCGTGCTCGGCATCCGCTCGTTGACCTCGGCGATGACCGTTCGCGCGTGGGGCAGCGCGTCAGCCACGTACTCGACGCCGATGCCGAGCGACACCGTGCCGGCCCGGTCGGGGGCCGAGACCTGCACCAGCGCGACGTCGCACGGCAGTCGCCGCTGGGCGAACAGCCTGGGCAGAGCAGAGTAGTGGCACGGCACGACCTCCAGCCGGCCGGCCCTGCTCAGGCGTCGGAGCTCGCCGAGGCCGCCGTAGGAGACGACGGAGATCGACTCCGGCACGTCCGTGCCCAGGCGCGGGTTCCAGGTCAGACCGCTGAAGGCGCGCAGCGGCCCGAGGTCGCCGGCCTGGTCGAGCAGCGCGTCCACCAGAGGCTCCGGCTCGGCGCTGCCCTGGCCCCACCAGACGCCGTCTCCGGGCCTGATGTGGGGCCGGAGGTCGATCACCCGGGAACCCGCTGGACGAGCGTCGCCGTACCGAGGCCGCCACCGCAGCACATCGTGACCAGGCCGATCTCGACGTCGCGGCGCTCCATCTCCGCCAGCAGCGTCGCGAACAGGCGCGAGCCCGACGCCCCGACCGGGTGGCCGAGCGCGATCGCGCCACCGTTGACGTTGACGCGCTCCATGTCGGGCTTGAGCTCGCGCTCCCAGGCCAGCACGACGGAGGCGAACGCCTCGTTGACCTCGAACAGGTCGATGTCGTCGATCGACATGCCGTTGCGCTCGAGGAGCTTGCGGGTGGCCGGGATGGGACCGGTCAGCATGATCGCGGGGTCGACGCCGACCGTGGTCTGGTCGAGCACCTTCGCGCGCCTCGTGAGCCCGTGCCGGGCGACGGCGTCGTCGGAGGCGACGAGCACACCCGCCGCCCCGTCCGTCAGCGGTGACGAGGTGCCGGCCGTGACCTGACCGTCCACGGGTCGGAAGATCGTCTTCAGCGAGCTCAGGCTGTCGAGGCTGGTGCCCGCACGCACTCCCTGGTCGGTGGTGCGCAGCGCTCCGTCCAGCTCGATCGGGACGACCTCCCGCTCGAACCGACCGGCCCGCGCCGCCTCGTCCGCGAGGCGGTGGGAGACGACCGCGAACTCGTCCATCTCGCGCCGGGTGATGCCCCAGCGGTCGGCGATCCGCTCGGCCGCCTCGCCCATGGCGGGGAACTCGTGCTGCTCGAGCAGCGCCGCGGGCCACGCGGCACCGAAGAGCTTCTCCGTCTCCGCGACGGCCGTCATCGGGACGTGGCCCATGTGCTCCACACCGCCCGCGATCACGAGGTCGTGGGTCCCTGAGGCGATGGCCGACGTCGCGATCTCGACCGCCGTCTGGGCCGAGCCGCACCGGCGGTCGACGACCGTGGCCGGCACCTCGGCGGGGTAGCCCGCCTGGAGCCAGGCGTTGCGGGCCACGTTGCGCGACTGCTCGCCGAAGGGCGCGGTGCAGCCGATCACGAGGTCGTCGACCTCCAGGGGGGCGACGCCCGTCTCCGCCAGCAGCGCCCGGTAGACCTCACCGAGCACGACGTTCGGGTGGACGTCGCGGTACCAGCCCTTCTCGGGGTGGGCCTTGCCCATAGGCGTGCGCAGGGCCTCGACGATCCACGCGTCGCGTCCGGCGAGCGGCATCAGATGACCGTCCCGCCGTCGACGGGCAGGACCTGGCCGGTGATGTAGGCGGCGTCGTCGGAGGCGAAGAACACGAAGGCGCCCGCGACCTCGTCGGGCGTCGCCCAGCGGCCGAGGGGGATGCGCGCGAGCGTCTTCTCCGCCAGCTTCTCGTTGCTGCGGATCCCCTCGGTCATGGCGGTGGCCGCCAGCGGGGCGAGGGCGTTGACCGTGATCTGGCGCCTGGCCAGCTCCTTGGCCATCGACTTGGTCAGCCCGATGACGCCGGCCTTGGCCGCGCCGTAGTTGGCCTGACCGATCGTCCCGACCAGACCGGCTGCGGACGTGACGTTGATGATCCGGCCCGTCCCGTCGTCGGGCAGGAGCGGCAGCGCCGCCTGGGTGACGGTGAAGGTGCCACCGAGGTGGACGCCGATGACCAGGTGGAACTGCTCCGGCGTCATCTTGTGCAGCATCGCGGGTGAGATCGCCCCCGCGTTGTTGACCAGCACGTGCAGCGTCCCACCGGCCAGCCCGGCCGCCTGCTGGGCGGCCGCCGCGGCCTGGTCGACGTCGCGCACGTCGAGCGCGGCGGACTCCGCCCGACCGCCGGCCTGCCCGATCTCCTCCGCGACCTTCGCGGCCGCGTCCTTGTCGAGGTCGCTGACGAGCACGGCGGCACCGGCCAGCGCGAGCCGTCGGGCGACCGCTGCGCCGATGCCGGACCCCGCTCCTGTGACGAGCGCCGAGCGCCCGGTGAGGTCGGCCATCAGTAGCTGCGCGGCATGCCGAGGACGTGCTCGCCCAGGTAGTTGAGGATCATCTCCTGGCTGATCGGCGCGATGCGCGTCAGCCGCGCCTCACGGAAGTAACGCGCCATGTGGTACTCCTCCGCGTAGCCCATGCCCCCGTGCACCTGGAGCCCGCGGTCGGCGGCCTGGAAGCCGGCGTCGGCGCAGAGGTACTTGGCCATGTTGGCCTCGCGGGCACAGGGCAGGCCCTCGTCGTACAGCCAGGTCGCCTTGCGCAGGACGAGCTCGGCGGCGTCGAGGTGGGCGAGCGCGTCGGCGAGCGGGAACTGGATGCCCTGGTTCTTGCCGATCTGACGGCCGAACACCTCGCGCTCGTTGGCGTAGCGGACGGCGCGGCGGATGGACGCGCGCCCGATGCCGAGCGCCTCCGCGGCGATGAGCATGCGCTCGGGGTTGAGCCCGTCGAGGATGTACTTGAAGCCCTGGCCCTCCTCCCCGACGCGGTGCTCCTCGGGGATGCGCAAGTCGTCGATGTAGAGCTCGTTGGAGGAGACGGCGTTGCGGCCCATCTTCTTGATGGGGCGGACCTCCACGTGCGCGCGGTCGAGGTCGGTGAAGAACAGCGTCAGACCGTCGGTCTTCTTCGGGGAGTCCTCGAACTTGGCCGTGCGGGTCAGCAGCAGGATCTTCTCGGACTCCATCGCCTTGCTGATCCAGACCTTGCGGCCGTTGACCACGTAGTCGGAACCATCGCGCTTGGCGAAGGTGGTGATGCGCGTGGTGTCGAGGCCGGCGCCGGGCTCGGTGACGCCGAAGCACACGTGCAGGTCGCCGTTGACGATGCGCGGGAGGTTCTCCCGCTTCATCTCCTCCGAGCCGTGGACGATCACCGGGTGCATGCCGAAGATCGACATGTGGATGGAGCTCGCACCGTTCATGCCAGCGCCAGAGGCCGCGATCTCCTCGAGGAGCAGCGAGGCCTCCGTGATCCCGTACCCGTGGCCGCCGTACTCCTCGGGTGTGGTGATCCCGAGCCAGCCGCCCTCGGCGACGGCGTCGTAGAACTCCGTCGGGAACTCGTGCGCCTCGTCCTTCTCCATCCAGTACGTGTCGTCGAACCGCCCCGCGAGCTCGATCACGGACTTGCGGATCGTGGTCTGGTCCTCGGTCAGGTTGAAGTCCATGACTGCTCCTCTGTCGGCTGGCGTACCGCGAAGTTACCAAAGGTCAGACCGAATGGCCACCGCGAAGAAGCAGGGGCCTGCTAGTTTCGGTCAGACCAGACGGGTGAGGGGGGCGAACATGACGCAGCCGACGCGCACCGCCCCTGTCGTGCGCCAGGCGGTCGTCCTGAGCCCGATGCAGGTCCCCAAGGCCTCCGACGTCCTCGCGAGCGAGCTCCGAGAGCGGATCCTGCGCGGGGAGTTCCCGGAAGGCAGCGCCCTGCCGCCAGAGCGTGAGCTCGTGACCCAGACGGCCATGAGCCGCACCACGGTCCGCGAGGCGCTGCGCATCCTCGAGGTCCAAGGCCTGGTCCGGATCAAGACCGGTCGTGCCGGGGGCGCCTTCGTGACCCGTCCCGGCCAGGAGTCCGTGGCGAGCTCGGTGAACCTGCTCATCCGCGGTGGGCACCTGCGCATGTCCGCCCTGCTCGAGACCCGCGAGGGCATCGAGCCAGTGTGCGCCCGGCTGGCCGCCGTGCACCGCGACGACGAGGACCTCGAGCGGCTCGAGCAGGCCAACGACGCCATCTCGGTCGACACCGGCTCGCTCGCCGACTTCCTGCAGGCCAACGTCGACTGGCACATCGCTGTCGCCGTCGCCAGCCACAACGAGCTGCTCACGGGCTTCATGCTCGCGCTCTCGCGGGCCATCTACGCCGCCACGGACAACCAGCGCTTCATCGACGCCGACGTCCGCCGGACGGCGGTGAAGGCGCACAAGACGATCACCCAGGCCATCCGCGACCGGGACCCGGAGGCCGCGGTGCGCCGCATGAATCGCCACGTCCACGGCTACGCGGAGGCGGTGAAGGCGGTCGAGGACCGGGTCGAGATCGAGGTCCCGGACTCCCCTCCGGCTCCGCGGCAGGCCCGCCGACGTGCCCCGGCCCGCAGCACCGCCGCGCGCACGACGCGCGGCAGCGGCGGGGCCTGACCGTCCGTCAGGGGTAGGCGAAGAAGCCCTGCCCGGTCTTGCGCCCGAGCAGGCCGGCCTCGCACATGCGCAGCAGCAGGGGTGGCGGGGCGTAGAGCTGCTCCTTGAACTCGGCGTACATCGACTGGGCGACGGCGGCGCACGTGTCGAGGCCGATCAGGTCGGCCAGGTGCAGAGGGCCCATCGGGTGGGCGCACCCCTTGACCATCCCCTCGTCGATGTCGGCGGCGCTGGCGAACCCGGACTCGAACATCCGCACCGCGGACAGCAGGTACGGGACCAGCAGCGCGTTCACCACGAACCCGGCGCGGTCCTTGGACCGGATGGTCTGCTTGCCCAGGCGCTTCTCCGCGAAGTCGGTCACGGCGACCAGGGTGTCGGCGCCGGTCAGCAGGGACTCGACGATCTCCACGAGCGGCAGGACCGGCACCGGGTTGAAGAAGTGCACCCCGACGACCTGGTGCGGCCGCTTGGTCACGGTCGCCATCTTCACGAGCGGGATGCTCGAGGTGTTGCTGGCCAGCACCGCCTCAGGTGCGCAGGCCTCGTCGAGCGTGCGGAAGATGCGGAACTTCAGCGCCTCGTCCTCCGGGGCCGCCTCGACGACGAGCTGGCGGTCACCGAGCTCGGCGTAGTCGGTGACCCACTCCAGGCGCGCGACGACGGCGTCGCGCTCGACCTCCTGCAGCCGGCCGGTGCGCACAGCACGGCCGAGGGACGCGTCGACGCGCGCCCGCCCCGCGGCCACGGCCTCGTCGGAGACCTCGAGCACCCGGACGTCGCACCCGGACCGGGCGCAGACCTCCGCGATGCCCGCGCCCATGGTCCCTCCCCCGACGACGCCGACCCGGTCGATGACCCACGGGGCCGTCACCGGGTCGCCTTGAGGAGCTCACGGGCGAGGACGATGCGCTGCACCTGGTTGGTCCCTTCGTAGATCTGGGTGATCTTGGCGTCGCGCATCATGCGCTCGGCCGGGAAGTCGCGCGTGCAGCCGTCTCCGCCGAGGAGCTGGACGGCGTCGATCGTGATCGCCATGGCGGCGTCGGACGCGACGCACTTGCAGGCGGCCGAGAAGTACGTGAGGTCGGCGTCGCCGCGCTCGGACTTGCAGGCGGCGAGGTAGGTCAGCGCACGAGCGGCCTCGAGCTTCATGGCCATGTCGGCGAGCATGAACTGGACGCCCTGGTCGGCGCGGACCGGCGTGCCGACCTGCGCCCGCTCCTGCACGTACGACGCCGCGAGGTCGAGCGCTCCCTGGGCGATCCCGAGCGCCTGCGCCGCGATGGTGACCCGGGTGTGGTCCAGCGTCCTCATCGCCAGGCCCATGCCGTCGCCGCGCTCGCCGAGCAACCGGTCGGCGGGGAGCCGGACGCCGTCGAGGCGGACCTCGCGGGTCGGGGACCCCTTGATGCCGAGCTTCCGCTCGCCCCCGTCGAAGCTCACGCCCGGGTCCGTCCTGGCGACCAGGAACGCGCTTATGGTGCGACCGCGCGGGGCGTCGGGGTCCGTCTTGGCGAACACGGTGTAGGAGTCGCCCTCTCCTGCGTTGGTGATCCAGCACTTGGTGCCGTCGAGGACCCAGGTGTCGCCGTCGAGGGTCGCCCGCGTGCGCATGGAGGCGACGTCGGAGCCGGCCTCCCGCTCGGACAGCGCGTAGCAGAACAGCGCTGTCCCCTCCGCGAGCGGGCGCAGCCACCGCTCCTTCTGCGCCTGCGTCCCGACGAGCAGCACCGGCAGCGAGCCGAGCTTGTTGACGGCCGGGATCAGCGAGCTCGAGGCGCAACCGCGGGCCACCTGTTCGATCACCAGGCAGGCCGACAGGGCGTCGGCGCCGTTGCCGCCGAACTCCTGCGGCACGTGGACGGCGTGCAGGTCCGCTCCGCGCAGGGCGTCGTACGCCTCCTGCGGGAACGTCGCGCGCTCGTCGACGGCCGCGGCGTACGGCGTGACCTCGTCCGCCACGAGCTGGCGGACGGTGTCGCGCAGGGCCTGCTGCTCCTCGGTCAGGGCGAAGCCGACGTCCATCAGGAGCCCCTGAGCTGGGGGAACTGGTCGTCGCGCCACTCCGTGCTCGTCGGCGCACCAGCGTTCTGCTCCTCCCGCTGGCGCAGCTCGACCCGGCGGATCTTCCCTGACACGGTCTTCGGCAGCTCGAAGAACTCGAGCCGGCGGACCCGCTGGAACGGGGCGAGCCGCTCGCGCGCGAACCGGAGGATCTCGTAGGCGGTCTCCTCGGTCGGCGCGTGCCCGGGCGCGAGGGCCACGTAGGCCTTCGGCACCGCGAGGCGGACGTCGTCGGGCGAGGGCACCACGGCCGCCTCCGCCACCGCCGGGTGCTCGATGAGGACGCTCTCGAGCTCGAACGGGCTGATCTTGTAGTCGGAGGCCTTGAAGACGTCGTCGGTGCGGCCGATGTAGGTGATGCAGCCGTCCTCGTCGCGCTGTGCGACGTCCCCCGTGTGGTAGTAGCCGCCCGCCATGGCCTCGGCGTTGCGCTCCTCGTCGCCCTGGTAGCCCGTCATCAGCGGCACCGGCCGGGCCGACAGGTCCAGGCAGATCTCGCCCTCGCCCG
>JAOPWW010000541.1 GCA_025965495.1 Frankiales bacterium | reverse complement strand
TCAGTCCCAGCCGGCGCCTGGTGGGCACGCCGGCGGCCAGCGCGGTGCTGGCGGCAGCGGCCCGGGCAGCCGGTCCCCCGCTCGGGAGCAGCGCGAGGGTCTCCCGGACCCGCAGCTCGGCCTCCTGTCCGGTCAGCGCGGCGGCGGTGCGCCGCTCGGCGGCGGACAGGTCGGTGCGCTCCAGGGCCCGCTGCAGCACCTGGGCGCGGGCCCGCAGCAGCCGCTCCCGGTCGCGGCTCAGCCCGCCGCTGCCCAGCCGGTAGCGGGCGAGCGGGACGTCGACCAGCCCGACCCGGCCGCCGGCGAGCACCAGGCGCAGGAAGAAGTCCCAGTCGGCGGCGTGGTGCAGGTGCTCGTCGAAGCCGCCGACGGCGAGCCACCGGTCCCGCCGGACGGAAGCGAGGCCGAGGACGGGGTTGCCGGCGAGCAGGGCGGCCCGCTGGTCCTGCACGGGGAAGGGCCAGTCCCGGTGGTAGGCCCGCCGCACGGGGACGCCGTCGACCTCCAGGACGGCGTCGCAGACCAGCACGTCGAGGTCGGGGCGGGCCACGGCGACGTCGCGGGCGGCCTCCAGCCGGCGCGGCAGCAGCAGGTCGTCGGCGTCGAGCACGACGACCCAGTCACCGGTCGCGACCCGCACGGCGGTGTTCTTGGCCGCCCCCTCGCCGCCGTTGTCGCGCCGGACCGGCCGGACGCGCGGGTCCGCGGCCGCCAGGGCCCGCAGGACCTCCGGCGTCCCGTCGGTGCTGCCGTCGTCGCACACCACGACCTCGTGCGGCGGCACGGTCTGGTCCAGGGCGCTCGCGACGGCGTCGGCCAGCGTCTCCTCCGCCTGGTGGGCGGCGACGACGACGGACAGCCGCGGCACCGGGCCCGGGGCGAGACCGGCGGGGGGCGGCGGCGCGAGCAGCGGCCAGCCGGCGGTCAGCAGGACACGCCCTCCCGGGCGAGGACCTGCGTGGCCACGGCCGTGACCGCCGCCTGGGCGACGGCGGGGGTCCCGGTCGCCTCGTACAGCGCCCGGCCCGCCACGGCCAGGCTCGCGGCGAGCTGCTCGTCCTCGCTCACCCGGACGCAGGCGCGGGCGGCCTCGTCGGCGTCGCCCACCAGCAGCAGGTGCTCCCCGTCGACCACGGGCAGACCCTCGCAGGCCAGCGCCGTCGACACCACGGGGACCCCGGCGGCGAACGCCTCGACGATCTTCAGGCGCGTGCCGCCGCCCCAGCGCACCGCCGCGAGCGAGGCGGTCGCGGCCCGCAGCTCGGGCAGCACCTCGGGGACGTCGGAGCGCAGGACCACCCCGGGCAGGACCCCGAACCGGGCGACGAGGTCGGCGCGCCGCCCGACCAGGTGGAGCTCGGCATCGGGCCGCAGGGCCCGGACCCGCGGCAGGACCTCGCGGGCGGCCCAGGAGGCGGCGTCGACGTTGGGTGCGTACTCGAAGTTCGCGACGTAGAGCATCCGCACCGGGCCGCGGGGGGCGAGCGGCTGCAGCCCGGGGTCCGGGTAGGTGTTCGGCACCACCGACGTCCGGGGCCCGCCGAACCGCTCGCGGTCCAGCTCGCTGCAGACGACGGCGGCGTCGGCGGTCCGGCGCACCCGGTCCTCGGCGCGCTCCCAGGCCCGGACGTCGAGCGCCTGCTGGAGCCGCCGGACCGGGCCGGGCGGGTCGAGGGCCTGCAGGGCGCGGAGCTTGACGCTCTCGACGTCGCCGACGTCCACGACGGTGCGCGCCGCCTGGACGACGCGCCTCAGCCGCAGGGCGTGGTCCAGCGCGCCGAACCAGACCAGGTCGTACGGCGTGAGCGACCAGGCGGCGACCAGGCGGCGCGCGGGCTCCCAGTCGCGGGTGGCGACCGGACCGGGCACGCCCGCGAGGAACGCCCCGAGGCCGCGGACCCGCCCGCGGCGGACGTCGGGCAGCCGGGCCGATCGGGCGACGACGACGCCGGGCGTCAGCCCGTCGCCGGGCGGGGCGCTGCTGTGCAGGACGACGACGTCGACGTCGCCGACCTCGCTGAGCGCCCGCAGGACCGGAGCGGCGCGCAGCCGGTTCCCGCCGTCGAGCGGGTGGGCGACGTCGGCGAGGGTGAGCAGCAGGCGCGGAGCGCTCACGCCGCCCGTCCGTGCCGCACGTGGTCCACGATGTCCTCTCGGCCTCGAGGCCGTCGCACTGTAGGCCCGGACCGACCGTCGGAGGACCGTCCTGAGCACCGCCTCGCGCCGCGCCGCGGACCTGCGGCTGCTGCTGCCGGAGCCGCCCAGGACGGTGGCCCTGCTCGGGCCGGCGCAGGCCGACGCCGCCGCCTGGGAGGCCTGCGGGACCGCCGTCGTGGGGCCGGCGCAGGCCGACGTCGTCGTCACCGACCGCCGGGGGCTGCCCCGTGCGCTGGACGCTGCCGCCGCTGTCGTGGTCCTCGGGCGGGGGCCGGTCCGGGCGCCCGGCTGGCGGTCGCGGCGCTACCTGCGGGCCACCGGCCCGGTCGGGCCCAGCCTGCTGCTGCTCGCCGACGCACCGACCCGGCGTGCGGTCGCGGGCG
>JAOPWW010000519.1 GCA_025965495.1 Frankiales bacterium | reverse complement strand
CACCTGCTCGCCCCCGCGCTGCGCGGCCGGCTCGACGTCTGGCACGCGACCTCGACCGGGGACGCGGCGGCGGCCAGCCTCGCCGGCGGGCGGGTGCGCTCGGTGTTCACCGACCACGGGTTCCCCGCCCGCCGGTCCCGCGCCGCCCGGCCCGACCACCGGCTGCACGACGTCGTCGTCCGTCACGTCGACTCCTACGTCTGCGTCTCGCAGGCCGCCGGCGCCTGCCTGCGCACCGACTACGGCCGCACGCCCGACGTCGTGCCGCCCGGTGTGCGCTGCGACGCGCACGCGCCCGCGCCGCGCTCCCCCGTCCCCGTCCTGCTCTACGCCGGCAGCCTCGTCGAGGAGCGCAAGGGCCTGCCCCTGCTGCTCGAGGCGGCCGCGCTGCTGCGCGCGGACGAGCCCGCGCTCGAGGTCTGGCTCTCCGGGCAGGGCGACGCCGGACCGCTGCTGGCCGCCGCTCCCGCCGCGGCCCGCGCCGCCGTGACCCGCTGCGGTCCGCTCGACGACGCCGCCCTGCGCGACGCGTACGCCCGCGCCTGGGTCATGGTGCTGCCGTCCCGGGCGGAGTCGTTCGGCATGACGGTGGTCGAGTCCCTGGCGAGCGGCACGCCCGCCGTCGTCCTGCGCGACGGCGGCGGCCCGCCAGAGGTCGTCGACGACGACGCCGTCGGGCGCCGAGCGGACGCCACCCCCGCGGACCTCGCCCGCGCGTGCGCCGAGGCGCTGGAGCTCGCGCGCCGCCCCGGCACGGTCGAGGCCTGCCGCACGCACGCCCGCCGCTACGACTGGGACGCCGCCGTCGTCCCGGCCCTCGAACGGCTCTACGCCGCGTGAGCGTCACGGTCTGCGTCGTCGTCAAGGACCGCCGCGCGCTCATGCTGCGCTGCCTCGACGCCGTCCTCGCGCAGGACCCCGACGAGGTCGTCGTCGTCGACAACGGCAGCACCGACGGCACCTGGGAGGCGCTGCAGGAGAGGGCCGGTCAGGAGCCGCGCCTGCACGTCCTGCAGGACACCGGCTCGCTCGGGCGCGCACGCAACACCGCCGCCCGCACGGCGACCGGCGACGTCGTCGCGTTCACCGACAGCGACTGCCGGCCGCGAGCAGGCTGGCTCGCCGCCGGGCTCGCGGCGCTGACCGACGGCGTCGGCGTCGTCCAGGGACGCACCGTCCCCGAGCACCCGCCGACGGCGCGCTGGAGCGCGACCCAGGACATCGCCGCACCGTCCGGGCTGTTCGAGGCGTGCAACGTCCTCTACCGCCGTCAGGCGCTGCTCGACGCCGGCGGCTTCGACGAGCAGGTCGGCTTCTTCGGCGAGGACACCGCCGCGGGCTGGGCGGTCGAGCGGGCGGGGTGGCACAGCACCTGGGCGGGCGACGCCGTCGTCGAGCACGTCGTCACCACCCCGGGCTTCGGCTGGCAGCTGCGGCGGACCCGCGGCTACGCCAACTGGCCGGCGCTGCTGCGGGCGTTCCCGGAGAAGCGCAGCCTGCTGTGGCACGGGGTCTTCCTGCGCCGCCGCTCGGCCGAGACCGACCTCGCCCTGGCCGGCGTCGTCGCGGCGCTCCTGGGGCGGCGCCGCGCCCTGCTCCTCGCCGCTCCGTTCGTCTGGCGGCACCGTCCGCGGGGCCTGTCCCGCGGCGCGCTGCTCGACGCCGGGAGCGCCGCCGCGTTCGACGTCGCCGTCGGCGTCGCGCTGCTGCGCGGCTCCGTCGCGGCGCGCACGGTGGTCCTGTGACTGTCACCGTGGTGGTCCCGACCGTCGACCGCGTCGACCTGCTCGCGCGCTGCCTGCGCGGGCTCGACGGCGCCGACGTCCTGGTCGTGCACGACGGCGACCGAGGCGTCCGGGCGCTGCTCGAGCGCACGGGGACGCGCGGCCTGCAGGTCCCCGAGCGCGGCGTCTCCGCCAAGCGGAACGCCGGCTGGCAGGCCGCGACCGGCGAGCGCGTGGCCTTCACCGACGACGACTGCGAGCCGTCCCCGGGATGGCTCGACGCGCTCCTGGCCGTCGACGCCGACCTCGTCGCCGGCCCGGTCGCCCCGCACCCGGACGACACCGCCGTCGGGCCCTGGGACCGCACGGTCACGAGCACGGCGCCCGGCCTCTACCCGGGCTGCAACCTGCTGCTGCGGCGCACGGTCCTGGACGCGGTCGGCGGGTTCGACGAGGGCCTCTCGGGCGGCGAGGACACCGACCTCGCCTGGCGCGTGCGGGAGAGCGGAGCCACCCACGGCTGGGCCGACGACGCCGTGGTCTGGCACGCCGTCCGGCCGGTGACGTTCCCTGAGCAGCTGCGGTCGCTCCCGCGCTGGGCCGGGCTGCCGCTCGTCGTCGGACGGCACCCGCAGCTGCGTGAGCACGCGCACCGGAGGGTGTTCTGGAAGGACTCCCACCCCGCCGCGCTGCTCGCCCTGGCCGGCCTGCTGCTGGCGGCCCGCGACCGCCGTGCGCTGCTCGCCGTCGTGCCCCTGCTCGTCCGGCGCCTGGGCGGCACGCCCCCGCGGCTCGGCCTGGAGCGCGCGGTCAACGACGTCGTCGAGACGGCGGTGCTCGTCGCCGGCTCGCTGCGGCACCGGTCGGTGCTGCTGTGATCGCGGCCCCGACCAGGCTCGGCCCCGACCGCCCCCTGCGGGTGCACGTCGTCGGCAGCTCGGCGGCCGTCCTGGTCGAGCCGCAGCACGGTCCCCGCGACGGCGGCACCTACGGCGAGCAGCTCGCCGGCGTGCTCGGCGGCCGCGGCGTCCCGACCACGGTCAGCCACGCGGGCCGCTGGTTCGGTCGCGTCTGCGACCTGCTGCCGCACTACGAGCGCGACGTCCGCGACCGGTTCCCCGACGTGCTGGTCGTCAACTTCGGGATGGCGGAGTGCCAGTCGAACGCGCTCCCCTACTCCGTCGTGCGGCACCTGACGACGTGGGACCGCAGCTCCCGGCCGGCCGCCCTGCTGTACCGGGAGAAGGTCGCCCCGCGGCTGTGGCGGCCGCTGCGGGACTACCAGCGCGCGGCGGCCGCCCGCGACACCCGCACCCACCGGCTCAGCCCGGCCCGCTTCGTCGCCGACACCACCCGGCTGGTCGAGCTGGTCCGCAAGGACTGCGGCTCCCTGGTGCTGCTGCTCGACGTCGACCCGCCGGGCGACCGCGTCGAGCACTGGCTGCCCGGGACCCGCGCGCGGGCCGCGGCCTACACCGAGCTCCTCGCCGGGGTCGCCGACCGCTACGACGACACCGTGCGCCTCGTCCGGGCCGGCGCCGCCCTGACCGACCCGGCGGTCGAGCTGCCGGACGGGCTGCACCGCTCCCCCGCCGGGCACGCCCGGACCGCCGCCCTGCTCGCCGAGGAGGTCCTGTCGTGGCTGGCCCGGTAGAGCTCCCCGGACCGCAGCTGCCCTGGCCCGCGGCCCGGCGACCGCTGTCGGTCGTGGCCTTCGCCAACAGCGTCGCGACCCTGCAGCTGCCGGTGCGGCAGGACCGCGCCGAGGGCACCTACGTGGAGGTGCTCTGCGACCTGCTGGCCGCCGAGGGCGTCCCCGCCGTGCCCCATCTCGAGTCGCGCTGGTTCGAGTTCCTGCACCGGGCGATGCGCGCCTACGAGGAGCGCGTGCGGGTGCACGCCCCGGACGTGCTCGTCGTGCAGTTCGGCCTGAACGAGTACCAGCCCTGGCTGGTCCCGGTCTGGCTGATCCGCCACCTCATGGTGCAGAACCAGGCGTCCACCCGGACCGCCCGGGCCTACCGCGCGAAGGTCGCTCCCCACGCCTGGCGGGTCGTGCGGGGGTTCCGCCGCCGGGCCTCGCCGGTCGTCGGGTTGCGCACCTGGCAGGTCACGCCCCAGCGCTTCGCCGGGCACCTCACGCGCCTGATCCGCAACGTCCGCTACGAGGCACGACCCCTGGTCCTGGTGCTCGACCTCGACGAGCCCGCGGGGCTCATCGAGCACTTCCTGCCGGGCATGGCCGCGCGGCACGCGGTCTACCAGCGGGTCATCGCCGGGGTGGTCGCGGAGTTCGACGACCCTGAGGTCCGGCTGGTGCGGGTCAGCGAGATCACGCGCGCGCTCGGACCGGACGCGCTACCGGACTCGATGCACTACGCGCCGCAGACCCACCGCGTCGTCGGGGAGGCCCTTGCGGCGGAGGTGCTGGCGTGGCTCCGGGCGCGCGGCCCCGCGGCTCACTGACCGGTCAGGCGACCGAGGCGAGCTTCGATGTCGTCGATGATGCCGGGCCACGCGTAGCGGAGCGCTGACGCCCGACAGGTCGAGCGGATGTCCTCGTCGTGCGCGCGTGACGCTGCTGTGACGACCGCGGCGGCGAGCGCCTCCGGGTCGCCGGGCGGGAAGAGCGCCCCCGTCCTGGGCTCGGACAGCAGCTCGGGGGTCGCACCGGAGTCGGCGCCCGCCACGGGGGTGCCGCACGCGAGGGCCTCGACGGTCATGAGTCCGAAGGCCTCGTGCACCGAGGGAGCGACCATGCACCACGCCCTGCTGTAGGCCTGAGCCAGCTGGACGTCGTCGAGGAGCCCGGTGAACTCCACCGAGTCCCGGTCCTGCGGCTGGAGCCGGTCGAGCAGGCCGGCTCGGGTGCCCTCGGAGGTGCGCTGGGTCAGGAGCAGCCGGGCTCCGGGGAGCTGGGAGCGCACGCTGCTCCAGGCGTCCAGCAGGTCGACGAGACGCTTGCGGGGCTCGTGCGGCGCCGCCGTGCACAGCACGAGAGGTCTCGGGTCGCGGTCGGCGGAGGGCACGAAGGTGCGTTCGTCCAGACCCACCGGCATGACGCGCATCGGCCGGTCCCAGTCGGCCATCGCCTCGACGACGTACTGCGAGTTGACCCACACCTCGTCGGCTGCGTCGAGCGCCCGCCGCAGCAGCGCTCGCTCGCTCCGCTGCCCCTGCTGGTCCAGCCACCACAGCGGGACAGCACCCGTGAGCTTCAGGACGAGCGGCCGCTTCCCGCGCTTGCCCGGCAGGTGCTTCGACAGCGAGGCGCCGTAGGCGTCTGCGTACAGGAAGCTGAGCACCACGTCGGCCCGGCTCGTCGCCGCGCCGACGGCCGCCACGCCGCCGAAGAGGCTCTCCCGGGTCCAGCCGCGCGAGGCGAGGGCCTTGGGGAGCGGCGTCCGCACGTACGTCACCCGGACACCGTCCACGTCGGCACGCGATGCCAGGCCGGACGGCTGCCCGGTCACGAGGTCGACCTGGTGACCGCGCTCGACCAGACGGGCGCCGGTGTCGTGCACCTCGCGCTCGGCTCCGCGGACGACGTGCGGCCAGAAGAACGGGTGGGTGAGCAGGACGTGGATGTCGGACCTCCGTCGGAGCAGCCGCTCGTCGTCGGCCGGTAGCGAGTATGCCGTTACCCTGACGCACCACTTCGGGATCTCACAGGACGGGCGCGGGTGACGAGCGGCGCGGCAACTCCCATCCTCGACCTCTCGGGCGAGCGGACCCCGGTGCGGGTGCTCCTGCGCGACCTGTGGCGCCACCGCGACCTCGTGCGGATGCTCGCCGAGCAGGACTACCGCTCCCGGTACCGCAGCGCGTCCCTCGGGCTGCTGTGGAGCATCGTGCTGCCGCTCCTGCAGGGGCTCGTCATCGCCGTGGTGTTCAGCCGGCTGATCGGCGGGGGGCAGACGGGGACCTACGTCCCCTACGTCATCACCGGGGTGACGACGTTCGGCTTCCTGTCGCAGTCGCTGACGGCAGCGGCGACGTCGATCGTCGACAGCGGGGCGATCGCCGGGCGGCTCTACTTCCCCCGGCTCGTGCTGCCCACGATCGCGCCGAGCGCCAACCTGCCGAGCCTGGTCGTGTCGCTGCTGCTCGCCGAGGTCGTGGTCCTGGTGACCGGCGGCGGCGTCCACCCGCAGCTGCTGCTCGCACCCGTCGCCGTCGCCCTCGCGTGGGCCCTGGTCGTCAGCGCCGGCGCCCTGCTGACGATGCTCCACGTGTACTCGCGCGACGTCCGGTACCTCGTGCAGGCCGGCCTGCTCATCCTGTTCTACGCGACGCCGATCATCTACTTCCTGGACGCCCCCGCGGGGGTGCGGTCGCTCCCGGCCGGCCTCGTGCCGTTCGTCCTGGCCAACCCCGCGACCGGCGTCGTGCAGCTGGTCCGGCTGGCCCTGACCGGCTCGGCGGCGCACGTCGGCACGGCGGTGGCGATCACCTGCGGCTGGGTCGCGGCGCTGACCGTCGTGGTCCTGGCCGTGTACGCGCGCAAGGAGCGGGTGGCGTGTGACCGGCTCTGACGCCATCACCCTGACCGGGGTCGGCAAGCGCTACACCCAGACCGAGCAGCGCGACGACGTCCTGCTGCGACGGCTCGCCCGGCTGGGGCGCAACCGCGACCGGACCGAGCGGTGGGCGCTGCGCGACGTCGACCTGCGGGTGGCCCAGGGCGAGACGATCGGTGTCATCGGCCGCAACGGCTCGGGCAAGACGACCCTGCTGCGCCTGCTGTCCGGTGTCTCCGGCCCGACCACCGGCCGGGTGCGGGTGGTCGGGAGCATCGCGCCGCTGATCGGCATCGGCGTCGGCTTCAACAACGAGCTCACCGGCCGCGAGAACGTCTTCACCAACGGGCGGCTGCTCGGCATGTCCGCTGCCAAGGTCCGGCGCGACTACGACTCGATCGTCGCGTTCAGCGAGATCGAGGGCTTCCTCGACACCCCGGTCAAGTTCTACTCGTCGGGGATGTTCCTGCGGCTGGCCTTCGCCGTCGCGATCCACACCGAGCCCGACGTGCTCGTCCTCGACGAGATCCTCGCCGTCGGCGACCTCGCCTTCCAGCTCAAGTGCATGGACCGGATGCGCGAGATCCAGGCGGCCGGCACCACCATCGTGATCGTCACGCACAACCTGCACACCCTCGACCGGACCGCGCCCCGCGCCGTCCTGCTGTCCCGCGGGCAGGTGGTCTACGACGGCCCCACCGAGCAGGCCATCGGGCGCATGCACGAGGTCATGCAGCAGGAGTCGCGCGACCGCAGCGACCTCGCGCTGCAGGAGGGCGGGGGCGCGACCTTCCTCGGGGGCGCCGAGGTGCGGCTCGACCTCGTCGACGACGCCGGCGTCCGGCAGCGCACCTTCGCCACGGGCGAGCCGCTCGTGGTCCGGGTCGAGGCCACCTTCGACGAAGAGGTGCGCGACCCCCTGCTCGGGATCATGGTCGCGCCCGTCGGGCTGGGCTCGCCCGCGTACTCGACGTTCACCGTGCCGGGCGCCTACAGCGCCGTGCACGGCCCCGGTCGCCCGCTGGAGGCCGAGGTCCGGCTCGACAACCGGCTGCTCGCCGGCGGCTACACCGTCACCGTCGCCCTCCACGACGCCGACGGCGAGGTGATGGTCGGGACCACCCCGGCGGAGTCGTTCTACGTCAGCTCGTTCGACGTGCACGCCTCGGGCCTGGTCGACCTCAAGGCGGCCATCTCGATCGGCGGTCGCGAGGTCGAGGCGCCGTCCGGCAGCCGGCTCGGCGGGACGCCGCCGACGTAGCGGCGGCGCCCCTCTCCGTGCGTGGTCAGCGGTTGCGGGTGAGCCCGACCAGGATCGGCTGGCCGGCGACGGCGGGCTCCTGCGTGCCGCCCGCCCCGCAGGTGCCGGGGGCGATCACGCTGAACCAGGTGTCGGCGTCGCAGCGTCCGTCGCGGGACCAGTCCCAGGCGGCCCAGCCCCAGCCCTGCGCCTCGGCGTAGGCGATGACGCCGTCGTCGAACGCGTAGGCCTGCGGCGCTCCGCCGGTGGGCCAGCCGAACTCGCTGACCATGATCGGCACCGTCGTGCCGGCCGCGGCGAAGCGGTCCAGGAGGTAGGCGCTGCCGGTGCCGTTCGTGCACGCGGAGGGACGGTCGCAGTTGTAGGCGTGGACGGCGTAGACGACGTTGCTCGCACCGGCCAGCGGACCGGTGCTCGGCCAAGCCGCGGCGTAGTCCAGGGTGCCGACCAGGACGAGGTTCTGCGCGCCGGTGCTGCGGACGGCGTCGTACAGGGCCTTCATGCCGACGCCCCGGTAGCTGCGGCCGGCGACGCTCTGGACGGTGCCGCCGTCGCGCCACTGCTCGGCCGTGACGTGGTTCGGCTCGTTGTAGACGTCGAAGGCGACCAGCGGGTTGCTCTTGTAGCGCGCGGCCACCTGCTGCCAGAAGGTCAGCGAACCGGCGTCCGCCAGCGGGTTGAGGGCGGCGCTGTCGCAGGTGGGGGCGCTGTACTGCAGGTCCAGGACCGCGACCATGCCGCGCGAGGTGATCCAGCGGACGTCGTCGTCGACCGCGGCCGCGTAGGAGGCGTCGTACTGGGGGCAGCCCGGGAGCCAGAGCGCCTCGCCGAGGGTGACCCGGACGACGTTCGCGCCCCAGGAGGCGATGCGGCCGACGTCGTCGCTGGTGAGGTTGGCCGGTCGGGCCTGGTCGTACTGCCCGGACCGGTTGAAGCCGCGGAGCACGACGACCTGGCCGTCGGCGTCGACGACCTTGTTGCCGACGGTGCGCAGCGGGCCGCGCACGGCGCCGGCAGCCGCGGTGGCGACCGTGAGGGACGGGCGGGCGACGTCGTGCGTCTGCCCGGGCGTGGTCACCGTGAGGTCGGCGGCGAGGGCCACGGAGGCGGCGCGCGCGGGGGCGAGGCCGGAGACGGCGTAGGAGGTCCAGCCGGCGGCGCCGTCGGCGATCGCGTAGCCGCTGACGCGGTCGACGGCGATCTCGGTGCCGGTCGCGTCGTACCAGCGCAGCTGGGCGCGCGCGGTGGCGGCGGTCGAGGCGGCGCGCAGCTGCAGCCGGCCCGCGTAGACGGCACCCGGCCGGGCGGCCACCGAGCCGGCGCCGGT
>JAOPWW010000512.1 GCA_025965495.1 Frankiales bacterium | reverse complement strand
AGCGGCGGCTGCAGGGTCGCTGTCAGGTGCGTCGAGGTCAGTGCACCGAACAGCGGGACGGTGGTCGAGGCGGCCCAGTCGCGGCTCGGCTCGATGCTGATGAAGTGCACGGCGAGGGTGTCGCCGGGCTCGGCGCCCTCGACCCAGAACGGGCCGGTCTGCGGGTTGAGGAACGGGAAGTCGCAGACGACCGAGACGAGGTCGTCGACGCTGGTCACCTTGCCGGCGAAGCAGTCCTCGGTCCACAGCTCGAGCACGGTGCCGGGTGCCACGGTGCGCACCGGGGGAGCACCACCGAAGGTCCAGGCGTAGTCGCCGGGGCCGGGCCGGTAGGGGACGACCTCGAGGCTCACGCCGCGACCTCCTTCTCGTGGGCGTCCAGCTCGTCGACGAGGTGGACCTGCGACATCTGCCGGACGCGGTCGGGGTGCCGCAGGAACAGGTACACCAGGTAGACCAGCCCGATCAGCAGCCAGACCAGCACGACGGGCCCGGCGTAGGAGACCGGGTGCTTCAGCGGCGTGACGAAGCTGAAGCTCTTGATCCCGGCGGCCGTGAACAGCGCGGGCACGAAGGCGACGACGCCGAGGGCCGGCAGGACCAGGTGCAGCAGCGGGCTGAAGTCCTCGCGCCGCTTGCGCAGGAAGAAGCCGATGCAGGCGAGGTTGCACAGGATGTACACGAGCACGACGACGATCACGATCACGGTCGCCACCAGGTAGAAGGCGGTCACCGGGTCGTAGGCGAAGCCCAGGCCGAGGGTGACGACGACCCCGATGACGAACTGGGCGTAGACCGCCAGGTAGGGCGAGCGGTGCGTGGGGTGCAGCACGGTGACCATCCGGGGCAGCAGCCGGATCCGGCCGAGGGCGTAGGCCGTGCGGGTCGAGACGCTCGCGCCGGCGTTCGCGTTGGCGATCGTCGAGTTGACGATGGCCAGGAACACCAGGACCCAGAACAGCCCGTACGACGCGCGCGCCAGCCCCTGCCACGAGTCGTGGCCCGTGGTCGTGAAGGTGGCGAACCGGTCGGGTCCGAAGGCGACGTCGACGGCGTAGGTGGTGAAGACGTACAGGGCGCCGATGAGCAGCGTGGCGCCGACGACGGCCCGCCGGATGGTCCGCTTGGGGTCCTTGGCCTCCTCGGCGAGCGGCGCGGCCGCCTCGAAGCCGCTGAAGGCGAGGACGGTGTAGACGCTGCCGGCGATGACGCCCGAGACCCCCTTGTGCCCGTCCGGGGTGTGGCTGGTCCCGAACACCGACAGCGTGTTGTGCGAGCCGGCCTTGATCACGAACAGGACGCCGAGGACGAGGAAGACCGCGATCTCGAAGGCGCCGAGGATCGTCCCGAGCTTGGCGCTCGCGGTGATCCCGCGGTAGCCGGCGAGGAGCACGATGACCGCCCCGATCAGCGCGAAGACCCACCACAGGCCCGCGGAGAAGCCCGACGACTCGTCGTGCAGCGTCCCGGCCACGGTGAACCCGAGCTGCAGGAACAGCAGCGGCGGCACGAGCAGCTCGACGAAAACGTAGCCCCAGCCGACGAGGAAGCCGACCCCCGGGTGCAGCCCCTGCGCCGTGTAGGTGGCGACCGACCCCGACGACGGGAGGTGGCGGGCGAGCTCGCCGATGGACAGCGCGGTGAACAGGCACGCGACGAGGGCGACGACGACCGACAGCGGCAGCGCCCCGCCCGCGAAGGCCGCGCCGCCCGGCACGGACGCGGCGATGGCCGCTCCCGGCGCCATCGCGGTGATGCTCTGGAACAGGACCTCGCGCAGGCCGATGGCTCCGCGCTGCAGGCCCTCGGCCGCTGCGGTCTGGACGGTGGTCACGGTGTGCCTCCCCCGGGTCGGCCGAAATGGCCTAGACCGCGGACCATAACGGCGGGAGCGGCCGCGTCAAGGACCTGGTGCGTCGTCGGTCCGCCGGAGCACGTCGCGCAGCACCTCGGTCGTCAGCCCGAAGTGCTCGCTGGCCGTCCGGGCCGCGCGCTCGCCGTCGCCGGCCTCGACGGCCTCGACGAGGGCCTGGTGCTGCGGGACCGCGCGGGCGAAGACCTCGTCGGTGAACGGCTCCAGTGCGAGGCCGAGCGTGGTCTCGCCCAGCAGCCGGTCCGACAGCGCCGCGAGGTCGCCGTTGTGGGTCGCCCGGGCCACCGCCCGGTGCAGGGCGACGTCCAGCACCCGCGCCTGCTCCAGCGACGTGGACCCCGAGAAGCGAGCGAGCGCCTCGTGCAGGGCCGCCAGGTCGGCGTCGTCCCGGCGCTCGGCAGCGGTGCGGGCGACCAGCCCCTCGACCAGCCGGCGGAAGTCCTGGTGGCGGTCGACGTCCGGGCCGAGCCCGCCGAGGGTGCGGCGGACCGCCTCGGCCGTCCCGCGGGTCCAGCTGGCGAGCACGTACGCGCCCCCGAGCCGCCCCCGGCGGACCTCGACCGCTCCGGCCGCCGCCAGCCGCCCGACGGCGTCGGCGACGGTCGCCCGGCTGGTGCCGAGCTGCGCCGCCAGCTCGCGCTCGCTGGGGAGCCGCTCCCCGGGGGAGAACTGCCCGAGGGCGAGCGCGGTCGTCAGGCGGTCCGCGAGCTGCTCGCCGGCCCGCTGCCGCTGCAGCGGCCCGAGCAGCCCCGTGGGCGGCAGCGGCGCCTGGTCGTCCTCGGCCACGGCGTCACCGTACGGCCCACCGGGCCCGCGGGGGTCGCGCACGCGCACGGCCCCGCCGTCGTCCGGGGCGGGACGACGACGGGGCCGGGAGAGCGGGGAGGAGCTAGGCGCCGACGCTCGGGGTCGTCGACGTCGTGCCCGTGCCGCTGGGGGTCGTGCCGGTGCTCGGAGCAGCCGGGGCGCCGTCGTCGTCGGCGTCGCCGTCCGGGCCGTGGCCGCGACCACCGGGGCCGCCCGGGCCGCGGACGTCGTCGACGTGCTCGGTGGTCTCGGCGACCAGGGTCTTCTGGACCTCGTCGGACTGCGCCTGGGTGATCCGGCCGTCCTTGACCGCGGCCGCGAGCTCGGTCTTCTCGGCGGCGACCAGGCGGTCGACGAGGTCGGCCTTGCTGACGCCCTTGGTGGCGGCGATCTGCGCGAGCGTCTTGCCCGCCTGGCGGCCGGCCCGGAGCTCGGCGACCGAGACGCCGGCGGCCTTGGCGGTGGCCTCCGGGCTCAGGTGCGCACCGCGGGGACCGTGGTCACCGCGCCCGCCGGGGCCGCCCGGGCCGCGTGCCGGGAGCTTGTCGGCGAGGGTGCTGGCGACCTTGTCGGCCTGCGCCTGGGTCAGGGTGTCGTCGCTGACGAGGCCCTTCAGCGCGTCCTTGAACGCCTGCAGGCGGGAGGTGACGGGGTTGGTGGTGGCGGTGCCGGTCGCCGTGTCGGCGCTGGCCAGGCTCGGCAGGAAGGCGGCGCCGGCGAGCCCGAGGCTGCCGGCGAGGGCGACGGTGACGATCTGCTTGCGCACGGGGGGTCCTCTCACGGTCCCGGCGTCTCCGGGACTGCAGCAACGATCGGACCGGGGCCTGTGGCGACCCTGCCGCGCGCCTGTGAGGGACCTGTGAGCGAGGGCCCGGGTCTAGCGGCGGTACTGGGGCCAGGACACCGGCGGACGGCCCTCGACCTGGTCGGTCATGGCGTCGAGGAACCACCAGCGGAAGCGCACGAGCTCCTCGTCGGCGGCCAGGGTCAGCAGGTGGTCGCCGCGCCGGCAGTGGTCGTCGGCCTCGTCGAGCAGCTGCCCGAGCGCCTGCGCCGCCGGCCCCACCTCCGGCGGGATCCGGTAGACGAGGTCGGGCAGGACGTCGACCCCGGCCTCGGCGGCGTCGAGCAGCTGCTCCTCCTGGGCGCTCGAGACGCCCGAGTACTGCGCGCTCAGGACGTCGATGAGCTGCAGGAGGCGGGCCGGCACGTCGTGGGGGTCGGTGGCGGCGAGGGCGAACTCGCGCTGGAGCGCCTCGCTCTGCTCCTGCGCGCGGGCCCACACCGCGACCGGGACCTCGAGCAGGTGGACCTCGACGAGCTCGCTCATGCGGCCAGCGCCCGGGGCGCGTCGTCGTCGAGGTCGGGGAAGGCGAGCAGGAGGGCGTCGAGGTCCGGCTCGTCGTCGGGGGCGCCGTCGGTCTGCGCGCGCTCGGGCGAGGCCGCGAGCTCCGCCCAGACCGTCTTGCCGCCCTCGACGAGGTCGACGCCCCACGCGGCGGCCAGGTCCTCGACCAGGTGCAGCCCGCGGCCGGTGGTGGCCTGCTCGCCGAACCGCCGCTGGCGCGGGATCCGGGCCGACCCGTCCCGCACCTCGAGCCGCGCGCCCCCGCCGGGGAGGATCTCGAGCACGACGGTGAAGCCGGTGCGGGCGTGGAGCGTGACGTTGGCGGCCAGCTCGCTCACGAGCAGGGCGGCCGTCCAGCCGAGCTCGTCCATGCCCCAGTCGTGCAGGGCCTGCTCGACGGCGTGCCGGGCCTCCGGGACGCTGCTGGGGGAGCCCTCGTAGGACACCTGGAGGCGCTGCACGCGACGAATGTAGGACCGTCGTCGCCGCAGGTCGCCCCGGGGGTCGCGTACGGTGCGTGAACCGTCGTTCACCCCGAGGAGGACCCCGTGCCCGGACCGCTCGCAGGCCTGCGCGTCGTCGAGATGGCGGGGCTCGGGCCGTGCCCCCACGCGGCGATGGTCCTGGCCGACCTGGGGGCCGACGTCGTCCGCGTGGTCCTGGCCAGCGGGTCCTCCGGCCTGGGCGTCGCGGAGACCGACGTCACCCTGCGCGGGCGCCGCTCGGTCGCGGTCGACCTCAAGAGCCCGGCCGGCGTGGCGCTCGTGCTGGACCTGGTCTCCCGGGCCGACGTGCTCGTCGAGGGGTTCCGCCCGGGGGTCATGGAGCGGCTCGGCCTGGGCTACGACGTGTGCGCCGCCCGCAACCCCGGCCTGGTCTACGGCCGGATCACCGGCTGGGGCCAGGACGGGCCCCTCGCAGCGCGGGCGGGTCACGACCTCAACTACCTCGGCCTGACCGGCACCCTCTCCGCGATCGGGCGCGCGGGCGAGCGCCCGGTGCCTCCGCTCAACCTCGTGGCCGACTTCGGCGGCGGCTCCATGCTGCTGCTCGTCGGCGTCCTCGCGGCCCTGGTCGAGCGCCAGTCGTCGGGCCGCGGCCAGGTCGTGGACGCGGCGATGGTCGACGGCGTCGCCCTGCTGAGCCAGATGCTGTGGTCGTTCCGGTCCCAGGGGATCTGGAAGGACGAGCGCGGCACGAACTGGCTCGACGGCGGAGCACCGTTCTACGACACCTACGCCTGCAAGGACGGCCGGTTCGTCGCCGTCGGCGCGATCGAGCCGCAGTTCTGGGCCGCGCTGCTGACCGGCCTCGGGCTCGACGGCGCCGACCTGCCGCACCCCTTCGACGCCGACCGCTGGCCCGAGCTGCGCCAGGTCCTCGCCGACACCCTGCTCACCCGGACCCGGGACGAGTGGACCGCCGTGTTCGAGGGGGTCGACGCCTGCCTCACCCCGGTCGTCGAGCTCGCGGAGGCCGTCGACGAGCCGCACCTCGCCGCCCGCGGGACGTTCGCGGTGGTCGACGGCGTCCCGCAGGCGGCGCCCGCACCGCGCTTCTCCCGCACCGCCCCGGAGCAGCCCTCGCCGCCGGGTGCCGCCGGCGCCGACACGGACGCCGTGCTCGCGGACTGGGACCTGCCGGCCCGCTCCTGAGGTCCCCCGTCCGGGTGGCCCAGCCGAGCCTCGCGCGCGCCGAGCACTCAGGGGAACCCACCCGACCGGAGGCCCCCGTGTCCACCCCTGCTCTCGCCACCCCCGGCGCTGCCGTCCCCGCACGGGGCGGCGTCGGCGTGGTGGAGCGCCTGCTCCACGACGTCGACAAGCTGCCCGGCCGCCAGCCCGTCCTGCTGCGGCTGGCCCAGCTCGTGGACGACCCGGACAGCACCTCGCGGGACCTCGCCGAGCTCTGTGCCGCCGACCCCGCCTTCACCGCGCGGCTGCTGCGCCTGGCCAACTCGGCCTACTACGGCCGGGCCGGCACGGTCACGTCGCTGGTGCCCGCGATCGGCGTCGTCGGGCGGACCAGCCTGCGCACCACCGCACTGGCGATGGCCCTGGGGCTCTCCGGCGAGCACGGCAGCCTGCCGGACGGCTTCTGGGCCCGGGCCGGCCTGGTCGCAGCGAGCGCGCAGGTCGTCGCGGTCGAGGTCGGCGCCTCCCCGGGCGACGCCCTGTGCGCCGGGCTGCTCTGCGACCTGGGCCAGGTGCTGCTGTTCCGCGCGGCACCGGCCGCCTACGGCGCGCTCGTCGCCGGCTGCACCGACGACGAGCTGTCCGAGGCCGAGCGCACCTGGTGCGGGCTGAGCCACGCCGAGCTCGCCGGCCAGGTCCTGCGGGCCTCGGGGATGCCCGGCGCGCTGTGCACCGCCATCGAGCAGCACCACGACGCCGCCCCCGAGGGCGGGCCGCTGGCCGTCGCCCTGCGCGTGGGCGTGCTGGTGGCCGGCGACGACACCGAGGCCCTGGAGCAGCTCGGCCCGCTGACCGGCGGCCGGCTGGAGGCCTCCGACGCGTCCCGCCTGGCGCTCGGCGCGGCCGCCGGGGCCGCCGCCCTGAGCTCGGCCCTGGCCTAGCGGGCCGGGTCCCCGGACGGGGACCCGGCCGACGGTCAGGCCTGCGCGAGGCCCTTCTTGAGCGCCGCGGCGATCTGCGTCGCCCGGGTGGCCTGGAAGGCGATCGCGGCCAGCTCGGTCTCGCCGGGCGGGGTCGCGCCGTTGTTGCTGACGTGGCTGGTGCCGTAGGGGTTGCCGGCCTGGAACTGGATGGCGTCGGCGTAGCCGGGCGGCACGATGATCGCGCCCCAGTGGTAGAAGGTGTTGTTGAGAGCGACGATGGTCGTCTCCTGGCCGCCGTGGGCCGTGCCCGCCGAGGTGAAGCTCGAGCAGACCTTGTTCACGAGCTTGCCGGTGCCCCAGAGGGGACCGGTCTGGTCGATGAACTGCTTGAGCTGCGCCGTCGGGAGGCCGTAGCGGGTGGGCGTGCCGAGCAGGATCGCGTCGGCCCAGTCGAGGTCGTCCAGGGTGGCCTCGGGGACGTCCTGGGTCTCGAGGGCGTGCTTGCTCCAGCCCTCGTTGCTCTGGATCGCCTCCTCGGGGGCGAGCTCGTGGACCTTGCGCAGGCGCACCTCGGCGCCGGCCTTCTCCGCCGCCTCCGCGGCCGCCTTGGCCAGCGTGTACACGCTGCCGGTGGCGCTGTAGTAGACGATCGAGACCTTGACGTCGCTCACGGGCTCTCCTCAGATGGTTGCGTGTGCAACTGCTTACCGCAGCTGCCGTCGCCCTGCAACCTGCCCGGACCCGGCGGACCGACGCGTGCGACCCTGCGCCATGACGCGCACGCCCGAGCCGGCCGGTCGCTGAGGTGGACGTCCTCGCGAGCCGCCTGCTGCTCCGCCCCCGCGACCCCGCCCGCACCCGGGCCTTCTACCGCGACGTCCTGGGGCTCGCCGTGGCCCGGGAGTTCGGGCCCGCCGACGACCCCGGCACCGTGTTCCACGCCGGTGGCGGCTTCCTCGAGGTCAGCGGCCGCGGGAGCACCGGGCCCTCGCCCGACACCGTGCTCTGGCTGCAGGTGCGCGACGTCCGGGCCGAGCACGCCCGGCTGGCCGCGGCGGGCGCGACGGTCCGGCGCGAGCCCCGGGTCGAGCCCTGGGGCCTGGTCGAGGCCTGGGTCGAGGACCCCGACGGCCTCCGGATCGTGCTCGTCGAGGTCCCGGCCGACCACCCGCTGCGCCGCGACGTGCGCGCCCTCTAGCCCTGCTGCAGGCTCGCGGGGTCGAAGTCCGCCGGCATGGAGCCCAGCTCCCAGACGTGCCCGTCGGGGTCCTGGAAGCTCCCGCCGTACATCGGGCCCATCTCGAAGGTCGGCTTCCACGGCTTCGCGCCGAGGTCGAGGGCCGTCGCCAGGAGGCGGTCGACCTCCTCGCGGCTCTCGCACGACAGGCTCAGCAGGACCTCCTGCGCGCTGTGCGCGTCGGAGATGCCGCTGGTCACGAACTGCCCGAAGTGCTCGTGGCTCAGCAGCATCACCGTGATGTTCTCCTCCACGACGACGGCGACGCTGCCCTCCCCGCTGAAGGTCTCGTTGACGCCGAAGCCCAGACCGGTGAAGAAGGCACGGCTGGCGGCGACGTCGGCGACGGGCAGGTTGATGAAGATCGAGCGCATCGGGTTCCTCCGAGGTGGGGTGTGTGCCTCCTAGGACGCCGCCGGCCCGCCCGGCTCATCGGTCAGAACCAGCTGTCCTGCACCTCGAGCGTCGTGCGGTCCAGCGACGCGAGCAGGTCGAGCTGCTGAGCGGTCTTGGGCAGCTCGTAGCGGAAGAAGTACCGGCCGGCGGCGCGCTTGCCGTCGTAGAAGTCGCCGGTCCTGCCCTCCGCGGCGAGCAGCTGCTCGAGCCACAGCCACGCGACGACGACGTGCCCGACCGCCTCGAGGTAGGCGCTCGCGTGGGCCAGCACGCCCTCGACGTCGCCAGTGGCCCACACCTGCGCCGTCACCTCGGCGACCCGGTCGACGCTCGCCTGCAGCTGCGCGCCGTAGGCCGCGAGGTCGCCGGTCGCGCGGGACGCCGTCGCGCTGATCGTCGTGTGCAGCAGCTGCAGCCCGGCGCCGCCCGCGATGACGACCTTGCGGCCCAGCAGGTCCAGGCCCTGGATGCCGTGCGTGCCCTCGTGGATCGGGTTGAGGCGGTTGTCGCGGTAGTGCTGCTCGACGTCGTACTCGCGGGTGTAGCCGTAGCCGCCGTGGACCTGGATGGCGAGGCTGTTGGCCTCCAGGCACCACTGCGACGGCCAGCTCTTGGCGATCGGCGTCAGGGTGTCGAGCAGCAGGTGGGCCTGCTCGCGCTCCTGCTGCGTCTCGGCGGTCCGCTCGTCGTCGAGCAGGCGGCCGCAGTACAGGACCAGCGCCAGCGCCCCCTCGACGTAGGACTTCTGCGCCAGGAGCATCCGCTTGACGTCGGCGTGCTGGATGATCGGGACCTGCGGCGTCGTCGGGTCCTTGGCGGCGACGGGACGGCCCTGCGGGCGCTCCTTGGCGTACTGCAGGGACTTCAGGTAGCCGGTGTAGCCCAGCGCCATCGCGCCGGAGCCGACGCCGATCCGGGCCTCGTTCATCATGTGGAACATGTACGCCAGGCCGCGGCCCT
>JAOPWW010000454.1 GCA_025965495.1 Frankiales bacterium | reverse complement strand
ACCGGAAGCCTGCTGCGCGCTCCCGACGGCAGCGTGGCCGGCGGTGTCATCACGATGCGCGACGTCACGGCGGTGCGCCAGGCCGACGCCGACCTCGCGGCGAGCGAGCACCTGTTCCGGGCGGCCTTCCTCGACGGCCCGACGCCGTCGGTGCGCCTCGCCGACGACGGCGTCGTGCAGGCCGTCAACGCCGCCCTCCGCCGGCTGCTCGGGACCCCCAGCCGGCTGGTCGTCGGCCGCCTCCTGGCCGACCTCGTGCACCCGGAGGACCGGCCGCAGCTGGCCGCGCTGCTGGCCGCCGAGCGCACCCCCGGGCCGGTCGAGCTGCGGCTGCTGGGCCTGCACGGCGGCACGGTCTGGTGCGACGTCGCCGCCACCCGCGCGACCGGCCGCGGCGGGGAGCCGCACGTGCTGGTCCAGCTGGTCGACGTCTCGGCCCGGCTGCACCGCGAGCAGGAGCTCGAGCAGGCCGCCCGCCGCGACCCCCTGACCGGCCTCGGGAACCGCACCCACCTCGAGTCGCTGCTCGCCCGGGCCGCGCGGGAGCAGGCCCCGGTCGGGCTGCTGTTCGTCGACCTCGACGGCTTCAAGGCGGTCAACGACCGGCACGGCCACGAGGCCGGCGACGCCGTGCTGGTCGAGTCCGCGCTGCGGCTGCGCGCTGCCGTCCGCCCGACCGACTCGGTGGTCCGGCTCGGCGGCGACGAGTTCGTCGTCGTCTGCCCGCAGCTGTCCGGGCTCGGCGAGGGCGAGCTGCTCGCCGACCGGCTCGAGCGGCTGCTCGCGGCTCCCGTCGACGTCGACGGCCGGCGCGTCACCGTCGGCGCGAGCATCGGGTGCGCCGTCGCCCCCGTCGACGACCCCCTCGCGCTGCTCGCCGCCGCCGACCGCGCCATGTACGCCCGCAAGCTCAGCCGACGCCGAGGAGGCGAGGAGCGCGCGCTGCCCGTCCGGGGGCACCACCGGGGGACGAGCGCCGTCGTCGCGGGGGCGATCGAGGAGGGCCGGGTCGCGCTCGCCTACCAGCCGGTGGTCCGCGTCGCCACGGGCGAGGTCGTCGGCACGGAGGCGCTGCTGCGGCTGACCGACCGCGCGGGACGCCACGTCGCCCCGGACGTCGCCGTCGCGGTCGCCGAGAGCGACGGGCTCATCGGCGAGCTGGGGACGTGGGTCCTGCGCGAGGCCCTGCACCGGACCGGGGAGTGGAAGCGGCTGCTGCCGGCCGGCCGGGAGTTCGGCGTCGGGGTGAACCTGTCGGCGCTGCAGCTGCACGAGCCCGGCCTGGTCGACCTCGTGGCGAGCGCCCTCGCGGACGCCGCCGTCGACCCGGGAGCCCTCGTCCTGGAGGTGACCGAGACCCGCCTGGTGCCGGACACCCTCGACGTGCGCACGACGCTCACCGCGCTGCGGGAGCTCGGGGTGCACCTGGCGGTCGACGACTTCGGCACCGGCTACGCCAGTCCCCGCTACCTGGCGGACTTCCCCTTCGACGTCCTCAAGGTCGACCGGCGCTGGACCCGGCGGCTGCCCGGGACGGGCGCGGCGGCGCGGCTGGCACGAGGGGTGTTCCGGCTGGCCGAGGCGACCGGCCTCGTCGTGATCGCGGAGGGGGTCGAGGACGACACCGAGCGCGACGCGGTCCTCGCCGAGGGCTGCGCGCTGGCCCAGGGCTACCGCTGGGCCGCCCCGCTGCCGCCCGCGGTCTTCGCGACGCTGCTCGGGCTGGACCTGCCGGCGCAGCGCGGACCCGCGGACGCGCTGACCCCCTGCTGAGCCACTGTCGGACTACGGGACCGGCTCCACCAGGAGGACGGCGTCGACGGTGCGGTGGCCCCACTGCTGCCGGGCCGTGCCGACCTCCTGCCAGCCGCGGCGCCCGTAGAACGCCCGCGCGGGGGCGTCCGGGTCGACCTGCAGGACGGCGGTGCGACCGAGCACCCGGGCCTGCTCCTGCGCGTGCCCGAGCAGGGCCGCGCCCGCACCGCGGACCGTCCGGTCGGTGAACAGCCGGCTCACGACGGCGAGCTGCTCGGCGGGCCGGCCCGTCGCCTGCTGCCACAGCGGGAGCGCGGACGGGTCGTCGGCCGGGTGCAGCGCGACGTGGCCGAGCAGCCGGTCGTCGTCGGTGGCGACCCAGCCGCCGAGCTCGTCCTCGGCGGCCAGCCACCAGCCGCTCACCGCGACGGCACGGACCGGGTAGCCCTCCTGCTCGTGGGTGCGCTGCAGCAGGGCGAGCAGGACGGGCAGGTCCTCGGGACGGCGGGGACGGACGTGCGGGGTCACGCCCCCGTCGTGCCCAGCGGCCGGCCCTCGAGCGCCGCGGCGACGTCGGCCTCGATCTGCTCGGGCGTGGTCCTGCTGCGGTAGCGCTTGAGGACCGTGCCGTCCCGCCCGACGAGGAACTTCTCGAAGTTCCACTTGACCCGGCCGGCCTTGCCGCCGTCGTCGGGCGCCTCGGTGAGCAGCGCGTAGAGCGGGTGCTGGTCGCGCCCGCGCACCTTGAGCTTGCCGTAGACGGGGAACGTGACGCCGTAGGTCAGGGTGCAGGCGGTGATGGCGTCCGCGCCGCCGGGCTCCTGGAACAGGAACTGGTTGCAGGGGAAGCCCAGCACCGAGAACCCCCGCTCGCGGTAGCGGGCGTGCAGGGCCTCGAGCCCCTCGTACTGCGGGGTGAAGCCGCACTTGGACGCGACGTTCACGGCGAGCAGGACCTCGCCCTCGTGCTCGCGCAGTGTCGTCGGGGAGCCGTCGAGCGTCGGGACAGGGACGTCGTAGAGGGTCACGGGACCAGGGTCCCACCGTCGGCGGGGGCGGCGAACTGGGCCTCGTACAGCGCGGCGTAGGCCCCGCCGGCGGCGAGCAGCGAGGCGTGGTCGCCCTGCTCGACGATCCGCCCCTGCTCCATGACCAGGATGACGTCGGCGTCGCGCACCGTCGACAGGCGGTGGGCGATGACGAAGCTGGTCCGGTCGCTGCGCAGGGCCGCCATCGCCTGCTGCAGGAGCAGCTCGGTCCGGGTGTCGACCGAGCTGGTGGCCTCGTCGAGGATGAGCAGCGCGGGGTCGGACAGGAACGCCCGGGCGAGCGTGATGAGCTGCCGCTCCCCGGTCGACAGGCCGGTCCCGCCCTCGTCGACGACGGTGTCGTAGCCGTCGGGGAGGCTGTGGACGAAGCGGTCGACGAAGGTGGCGCGGGCCGCGGCGAGGACCTGCTCGTCGGTCGCACCCGGCCGGCCGTAGGCGATGTTCTCGCGGATCGTGCCGCCGAACAGCCAGGTGTCCTGCAGCACCATCCCGATCTGGCTGCGCAGGTCGCCGCGGCGCAGCGTGGAGATGTCGACGCCGTCGAGGGTGATCCGCCCGCCGGCGAGGTCGTAGAAGCGCATGACGAGGTTGACCAGCGTGGTCTTGCCGGCGCCGGTCGGGCCGACGATGGCGACGCTCTGCCCCGGCCGGGCCACCAGCGACACGCCCTCGAGCAGCGGCACGTCGGGGTCGTAGCGGAAGGAGACGTCCTCGAAGACGACCTCCCCGCGGTGCGCGACGTCCCCGACCGGCACCGACTGCTCGACCGGCTCCTCGGGGGCGTCGAGCAGCTCGAAGACCCGCTCGGCCGACGCCACCCCGGACTGCAGCAGGTTCGCCATCGACGCGACCTGGGTCAGCGGCTGGGTGAACTGGCGCGAGTACTGGATGAACGCCTGCACCTCGCCGAGGCTCAACGAGCCGGACGCGACCTTCAGCCCACCGAGCACCGCGATGGCGACGTAGTTCAGGTTCCCCAGGAACATCATCGTCGGCATGATCAGGCCGGAGACGAACTGCGCCCCGAAGCTCGCCCGGAACAGCTCCTCGTTCTCGGCGTCGAACACCGCCTCGGTCTCGCTGCGGCGGCCGAACACGGTCGCGAGCTCGTGCCCGGTGAAGGCCTCCTCGATCTGCGCGTTGAGCCGTCCGGTCCGCCGCCACTGGTCGACGAACATCCCCTGCGACCGCCCCATCACCGCCTTGCTGACCACGAGGGTCAGCGGCACGGTGACCAGGGCGACCAGCGCCAGGGTGGGCGAGATCCACAGCATCATCGACACGACGCCGACGACGGTGAGCAGCGAGGTGAGCAGCTGGCTCATCGTCTGCTGCAGGGTCTGGCTCACGTTGTCGATGTCGTTCGTGACCCGGCTGAGCAGCTCCCCGCGGGGCTGCGCGTCGACGTAGGGCAGCGGCAGCCGGTGCAGCTTGTCCTCGACCTCCGCCCGCATCCGCAGGACGGTCCCCTGCACGACGCCGTTGAGCAGGTAGCCCTGCAGGAACGACAGGACCGAGGCCAGCAGGTACACGCCGAGCGCGAGCAGCAGGACCCGCCCGACGGCGTGGAAGTCGACCCCCTGGCCGGGCACGACGCCGGTCCGGGCGAGGACGTCGGCCAGC
>JAOPWW010000452.1 GCA_025965495.1 Frankiales bacterium | reverse complement strand
GGCGGTCCGGGCGGGGCGGGCCGCCGTCGTGCGGGGCGCGGCCGTCCTCGCAGCGGGAGCCGGCGGGACGGCCGGCGGCACGGGCCTCGTGTCGGCGACCGGGGCGACCGCCGGAGCCGGGTCGCCGGCGGGCGTCTGGGCAGCGGCGGCGACACCGCCGGACAGCACGACGGCGAGGGCAGCGGCGACGGCGCGCTCGGTCAGGGACAGCACCCGCACAGGGTGCCTGACCTGCGGCTCCGGCGCAGGGGAACCGCGGTGCCCCTTGCGCTATCGTTCTGGGCTGCCGGGAGACCGGTGCCTTCCCGCGTAGCTCAATGGCAGAGCATTCGACTGTTAATCGAACGGTTCCTGGTTCGAGTCCAGGCGCGGGAGCACACCCCTCGCAGCCCCGCCCGACGCGGCGGGGCTGCCCTGACCCTGTGGTGACCACCCGCAGCAGGCAGGAGCACGACGTGACCCTTCCCGGTCGTCCCGGTGGCGCTGCGCCGCCCGGGCTCGGTGCGACGCCGTACGCCGTCGTCGCGGCCGCGGAGCGGGTCGACCGGGGCGACAAGACCGCGCTCGTCGCGCTGTCGCGCAGCCTGGAGCGCCAGGCGCTCGTCGCGCCGCCGACCGTCGTCGCGGCCGCCCTGCAGGACGCGCGCTTCCTCACGCCGGCCACGCTCGGGGTGTACACGCGCCTCGCGGACGCGGGGGTCCGGACGCGGCTGTTCGCCCGGGGCCTGACCTCCTACGTCGCGCCCGGCGTGGACGGCGTCGCCCTCGACGACGACGACCCGCTCGTGGACGAGTGGGTGATCGTCCTGCCCGGCGAGCGGCCGGCGGTGTTCGCGGCGACCGACCTGCGCGAGCCCTGCGACAGCGACCTCGAGCGCTGCTTCCTGTACGCCGTCTCGCACGACCCGGAGGTCGTCCAGGAGTGCCTGCGGCTGCTCGTGCCGGACCTGGCGGTCTGACCGCCGATAGGGTCGTCGGCGGGGCGGTAGCTCAGCCGGTCAGAGCAGGAGACTCATAATCTCTCGGTCGTGGGTTCGAGCCCCACCCGCCCCACTCTCGGCCCGCTGGTCCGGGCCCCTGGACAGGTGCTCCGCCCGGGTGGACAGTCGTGCCACCGATGCAGGGGGTACCCGACATGGCACGGTTCATGGACTTCCACGAGGACCTGAGGCTGCCCGACGAGGCGGTCGCGCAGATCGCGCAGGAGACCCGGGACGGCGCCGTCGACGCCTTCGGGGTCCGGCAGGTCGAGCTGTTCCACAACGCCGACGGCAAGGTCTACTGCCTGCTCGAGGCGCCGGACGAGGACGCGGTGCGCAGGCACCACGCCGCGCTGGACGTCCCGTGCGGCGCGGTCCACCGCGTGGACAGCCTGCTCTGACCGGACCCTCGGTCCGCACGCGGGTCCGAGGCGCGGTCAGGGGTCGGCACGTATCTGTCGCGCCCTGTCCTGCTCCTCCAGCGGGACCCGACCGAGGTCTGCTCGACCGGGCGGAGCGCCGCCGTGCTGGGGGAGTCGCATGGACAGCTCGTTCCGCCGCCTGGTCGCCGCGCTCGCCCTGACGGCGCTGTCGACGGTCTGCGTCGCCGTGCCCGGCAGCGGGGCTGCGCGGGCGGAGGCGGGCGACCGCGGGACGCTCCGGAGCCAGTCCGCGCAGACCGGGTCCGCGGGCCTGTTCGCCGGTCTGGCCCGTGGCACGGGGACGGCCGACGCGCGGATGAGCGCTGCGGTCGACGCGCCCGTGCACGCGCAGCAGTGGGCGCTGGAGCGGGTGCAGTTCGCGCGCGCCTGGGCGGTGACCCGCGGGCGGGGCGTCGTCGTCGCGCTGCTGGACTCCGGCGTGGACGCGAGTGCGGCGGACCTGCGGGGCCGGGTGCTCCAGGGGGCCACGTTCACCGGTGCCGGCTACGTGCACCACCTGGGCCAGGCCGACGGCCTCGGCCACGGCACGCACGTGGCCGGGATCGTCGCGGCCAGCCCCGCCACGGCGCGGGGCGTCTCGGGCGGTGCGCCCGAGGCGACGGTGCTCCCGGTCAAGGTCCTCGGCGACGACGGCTCGGGCTGGGGGAGCGACGTCGCCGACGGCCTCGTCTGGGCGGTCGACCACGGCGCCGACGTCGTCAACATGTCGCTCGGCTCGTCCTCGCCGAGCGAGGCGCTGCGCCGGGCGGTGCTCTACGCGCAGGCGCACGGGGTGCTGGTCGTGGCGGCGTCGGGCAACACCGGCCCGGACGGGTACTGGGAGTACCCGTCGACCTACCCGGACGTGCTCACGGTCGGCGCGACCGACCCCGGTGACCGGGCCGCCCCGTTCTCCACGACCGGCCCGTTCGTCGACGTCAGCGCGCCGGGGGAGAGCATCCTGTCAACGGTCCCGCGCAGCATCTCCGCGACCGGCCTGGCCCGCATGAGCGGCACGAGCATGTCCGCCCCCTGGGTGGCCGCTGCTGCTGCCCTGGTCCTCGCCGCCAGCCCGGGACTGTCCGGGACGCAGGTCGCCGCTCGCCTGCAGGAGACGGCCGAGGACCTGGGCGCGCCCGGGCCCGACGACCAGTTCGGGGCGGGGCTGGTCGACCCGGCCCGCGCCGTCGGCGCCACCGACGTCCCCCTGCCGCCCCGGCTCCCTGCGCCGTCGGGGCTGGCGGTGCACGCGCTCGCCGACCGCTCGGTCGGGCTCACCTGGGAGCCCGTCGAGGGAGCCGGCTCCTACGAGGTGCTCGCCCAGGGCCTCCCGCTGAACCTGTCCGTCGAGGACGGGGGCGACCCCGTCTACGGCCTGCACGGGAGCAGCGCGCACTTCCCGTCCTTCCCGCACGGCGTCCCGGTGCCGCTGCAGGTCGTGGCGGTCGACGGGCGCGGGCTGTGGAGCAGCCCGTCGGCGACCCTGCAGGCGCTCGTGGCTGCGGCGCCGGTCGCCGGGCCGACGGCCCTCCGCGGAGCCTCGCCGCACAGCGGGACGGTCGTCGTCGGCTGGACGGCTCCACGCGCGCCCGACGTCGTCGGCTACGCGGTGCTGCGCGACGGCGAGGTCCACGACGTCGTCGAACCGGAGGTGCGCCGCTACGTCGACCTGCCCGACGTCCTGGGCGCCCCCGTCGACGGCCGGGCCTACAGCTACCGCGTCGTCACCCTCACCGCGGAGGGCGAGAGCGACCCGAGCGCCGCCGTCCTCGTGCGGCCGTACGCGAGCTGGCTGACGAGTGCGCCCTCGCTCGTCCTGACCGCCAGGGGGACGGCGGTCCGGGTCGCCTGGTCGCGGCCGGTCCGCCGGCAGCGCGGCTGGCGGGTCTTCCTCGACGGCGCCCTGCTCGAGCAGCTCCCGGTCGGGGCGACGCACCTGGACGTCGCGGTCCGGGGCACGCACCGGGTGACGGTGGTGCGCTTCCGCTCGGCCGCGGACCAGGGGCCGCGCTCCACCGCGACGCTCCGGCACTGACCGGACGGACCGCGCGCCGAGCAGGGCACGGGCGCGGACTGCTCAGCGGAGCGTCCGCGCGCGCTCCTCGGGGAACGCGAGCTGGCCGACGATCACGGCGCCCTGACGCCGCAGCTCGGCCTCGTACTGCCGGCCGTGGTGACCGCAGAGCAGCAGCCGGCCACCGGTGAGGTAGGCCGCGGCGGCGGCCGGCACCGCGCAGCGGTCGCAGGTGTCCCCGTCCGACGGGGGCGTCCCGCAGCGGGCGGGTGCGCCGCCCGGTCCCG
>JAOPWW010000417.1 GCA_025965495.1 Frankiales bacterium | reverse complement strand
GCGAACGCGCGCAGGTCCTCCAGCGACGTGTGCTCCCCGACGACGACGCCCTGCGCGACCAGCGCCGCGCTGTCGTGGGTCGAGTCCGCGAGGACCCGCAGCGACAGCCCGAGGGCGATCGCGGCCTGGTGGGTCATGCGGGACAGCTGGCCCCCGCCGACCATCCCGACGACGGGCAGCCCCATGGCCGCCCGGACCGTGGGGCGGGTCACCGGTCGCCGTGCGGCGAGGGGCCGACGAGCCGGCGCACCAGCCGCGCGACCGTCTCCTCGTCGAGGCCGATCGCGAGCGCGAGGCCGTGCGGGCCGCCGTAGGCGCGGTCGACGTGGTCGAGGAAGCGCTCCATCGAGCCGGCCTGGGGCGTGATGTCGGCGACGTCGATCGTCCCGAGCTCGCCGTAGGCCTTGCGCCCCTGCAGCCGGTGCAGGATCCGGTCGATCACCTGCGCGCTCGCGACGTAGTCCTCGACCACGGCGGTCCGGGTCACCCCGGCGAGCGACAGCGCCACGGCGACGACGACGCCGGTGCGGTCCTTGCCGGCCGCGCAGTGCACGACGGTCGTGCCCGACACCGGGTCGGCCAGCAGCCGCAGGGCGGTCGCGAGCTCCTTCGGGGCGTCCTCGAGGTAGCCGACGTAGTAGCCGGTCATGTCGGTGGGGCTCTCGCCGCGCCGGCCCTCGCGGTGGGGGATCGCCCGGGCGAGGTCGTCGCCCTCGCTGTCACCGTCGCGGTGCGGGACGAGCGACAGGCCGTGGTGGGCGACGTCGGTGCGCTGCAGCTGCGTCGGTCCCTCGAGCTGGCGCTCGGCGTCGGTGCGCAGGTCGAGGACCGTCCTGACGCCGTGGTCGCGGGTCAGCCGGACGACGTCGCCGGGCGTGAGGTCCTGCAGGTTGTCCGCGCGGACAAGCACCCCGGGGCGGGTGGAGCGTCCGTCGACGGTCGGCAGCCCCCCGACGTCGCGGACGTTGACGGCGCCTTCGAGGGCGATCCAGCTCACGCGGTGCAGCTCCTTCGGCAGGGCTCTTCTCAGCGGGCGCTCATCCTCCCACCGGTAGCCTCCGGGTCGTGACGGTGGTGACGAGGCTGCGCGGGAAGTACGACGTCGTGGCCCGCGAGGCCGCCAAGTTCGGCGCCGTCGGCGCGCTCAACACCGTCCTGGACTTCGCGGTCCTGAACCTTCTGGTCTTCGGCTTCGGCCTGCAGCCGCTGCGGTCCAAGGTCATCAGCACCGTCGTCGCGGCCACGTCGTCGTACCTCATGAACCGGCACTGGACGTTCCGGCACCGCGAGCAGGGCGACGTCCGCCGCGAGTACGTCCTGTTCTTCCTGCTCAACGCCGTCGGCCTCGGGATCAGCCTGCTCGTGCTGGCCGCGGTCCGGTACGGGCTGGACCAGGACGGCGCGCTCGCCATCAACGCCGCGAACGTCGTCGGCATCGGGCTCGGGACGGTCTTCCGGTTCTGGAGCTACCGCCGCTACGTGTGGACCAAGACCGGCGCCGTCGCGGGCGCCGCCGACGAGGGCGACGTCGTCGCGGCCGTGGCCCTCGACGTCGCGGAGCACTGACCGCCGCTCCGCCCACGACCTGGTCGCGCCACGTCCGCGGGCTGCCGCGGCCGTTCTGGTTCCTGTTCGGCGGCACCCTGGTCAACCGCGTCGGCGGGTTCATCGAGCCGTTCCTGGCGTTCTACCTGACCCGCTCGCGCGGCTTCTCCGTCGGCGAGGCCGGGCTGGTGCTCGCCTGCCTGGGGGCCGGGTCGGCGTGCAGCCAGGCCCTCGGCGGCGTGCTGGCCGACCGGGCCGGGCGGCGTCGCACGATGGTGCTCGGCCTGTGCAGCTCGGCTGCCACGCTGCTCGCCGTCGGCGCCGCCACCACGCTGCCGGCCCTCTGCGCCACCGCCACGCTCTACGGGCTGTGCCTCAACCTGCTGCGCCCCGCCGTCAACGCCGCCCTGGCCGACCTCGTCCCGGACCGCGACCGGCCGCGCGCCTACGCCCTGAACTTCTGGGCGATCAACCTCGGCTTCGCCGTCGCGACGCCGCTCGGCGGGTTCCTCGCCGCCCGCGGCTACTGGACGCTGTTCCTGCTCGACGCCGCGACCAGCCTCGGCTTCGCCCTGCTGGTCCTGCGCGGGGTCCCGGAGACCCGGCCGGCCCCGCACGAGGACGACGTCGTCGGGACGCTGCGCGACGTCCTGCGCGACCGGCTGATGCTCGCCCTCGTGGCCGGCTGCGCGCTGCAGGCGGTCGTGTACCTGCAGGCGTTCAGCACCCTGCCGCTCGTGTTCGACCAGGACGGGCTGTCCCCCGGCGACTACGGCCTGGCGCTCGGGCTCAACGGCGTGCTCATCGTCGTGCTGCAGCCGCTGCTGCTCGGGCTGCTCGCCGGACGGGCCCGCGGCCGGCTGCTCCTGCTCGCGATGGTCCTGCAGGGCGCCGGGTTCGGGCTGCACGGCCTCGCGGGGACGGTCGGGCAGCACGCGGGCGCCGTCGTCGTGTGGACGGTGGGCGAGGTCCTGCAGGCGGGACTGCTCAGCGCCGTCGTCGCCGGGCTCGCGCCCGTGCACCTGCGCGGCCGCTACATGGGCGCGTTCGGCGTCTCGTTCGGCGTCGCCGGCGCGATCGCCCCGCTGGCCGGGACCCAGGTGCTGGCCCACGCGGGGCAGGGCGCGCTCTGGGGGTCGTGCGTGGTGGCCAGCCTGGTCAGCGGCGTCGCCCTGATGAGGGTCAGCGACGCCGCAGCGCTCAGACCTGCGCGCTGATCGCTTCGGCCAGCTCGGGGGCGGACGGCTCGACCAGCGGGCGGAAGCGCGCGACGACCTCGCCGTCCTTGGACAGCAGCCACTTCTCGAAGTTCCACTGCACGTCGCCGGCCTCGCCCGCCGCGTCCGGGACGGCGGTGAGCGCCTGGAACAGCGGGCTGCGGCCCTCGCCGTTGACGTCGGTCTTGGCGAGCATCGGGAACGTGACGCCGTAGGTCGCGCTGCAGAAGGTCTCGATCTCCTGCGCGGTCCCCGGCTCCTGCCCGCCGAACTGGTTGCACGGCACCCCGACGACGACCAGCCCGTCGACGTCGGCGTGCAGCTGCTCCAGCCCGGTGTACTGCGGCGTCAGTCCGCACTTGCTCGCGACGTTGACGACGAGGGCGGCCTTCCCGCCGACGAGCTCGCCGAGGGTGGTGCGGGTGCCGGACAGGGTCTCGACCTCGAGGTCGTGCAGGCTCATGGGCCGGACGCTAGTAGGGCCGTAGGTTCCGGGCGTGCTGGTGCCGGTCGACGACGACGTCCTCGCCCGGATGGTGGCCGCCGCGACCTCCGACGCCGCCGCGGACGAGGTCACGCCCCGCCTGCCCGGCGACGACGCCGCCTGGTCGCCCGCCCGGGTCGCCTGGCTGCAGGCCCTGCACCGCGAGTGCCGCTCCGGGCTCGACGGCCCGCGGGGGCAGGCGACCTGGGCCGTCCTGAGGGACGACGCCGTGGTCGGGGCGGTGCGGCTGGCGCGGACCGAGGAGCAGGGCGTGCTCGAGACGGGGATCTGGCTGACCCGGGCCGTCCGCGGGACCGGCCTGGGGCGAGCCGCCGTCGGCGACGTGGTCCAGAGAGCCCGGACGGCTGGTGCGCTGGTGGTCCGGGCGGACACCACGCCGGGCAACACTGGGGCGCTCGCCGTCCTGACCGCCCTCGGCTTCGCCTGCTCCCCCTCCGCCGGAGGCGTCCGCGCGGTGCTGCGCCTCTAGGCCGGCCGGCGCCGTACGAGGTGGGGCACCAGCGAGCGGTAGCCCCGGACCGAGCGCCGGCGCAGCGCCCGGACGTCGTAGTCCGGCAGCGCCCCGGACGCGACGACGTCGACCAGCACGGTCCCGGGCCGGGCCTCGTCGGTGAGCCGGCTGGCGAGGTTCACCGGCTGACCGAACACGTCGCCCATCCGCACCAGGACCGGCCCGAGGGCGACGCCGGCCCGCACCGACGGCAGCTCGTCGTCGTCGTCGTGGGCCTCCACGGTGTCGAGCGCGACGGCGACGGCGCTGCTCGCGCTGCCCGTCACGAACAGGACCTCGTCGCCGAGCGTCTTGACCACCCGACCCCCGACGGCGGTGACGCGCAGGGCGACGTCGCGCTCGAACCGCTCCAGCGTCCGCTCCAGCGTGGAGGCGTCCCACTCGCGGGTCGAGCGGGTGAAGTCCACGAGGTCGACGAAGCCGACGGCGAGCACCGGCAGCCCGCCCTCGCGCTCGACCACCAGGGAGCGGGCCGTGGCCGCGGCGAACTGGCGGCGCCAGACGTGCAGGACGAGCTGCTCGAGCCCGGGCAGGGCGGTGTCCGCGGCCGCGACCGCGAGGCCCCGGGCCTGCTCGACGGGCAGGTCGCCGGTCTGGGCGAGCACCACCTCGACGACGGCCTCGGCGAGGCGCGACAGCCCCTGGCCCATCGCCCGGGCCAGGACCAGCAGGGTGTCGCTGTCGACCAGGCCGAGCGAGCGCAGGTGCACGACGGTCCGCAGCGCCTCGGCGTCGCGCTCGGTGAACGCACGGTCCCCCTCGGCCACCTCGGGGAAGCCCATGGCGACCCAGACCGCCCGGGCCGCGGGCTCCGGGACGCCGGCGAGCGCGCTGACCTCCTCGCGGGTGAGGGTGCAGGGCGCCCCGAGCAGGGCCTCCTCGAGGTCGCCGTGCCCGGTCGGGCCGGACGGGCTCACCGGCGCACCGCGTCGACCTGGCGGTAGACCGCCCGCTGCACGGCCTCGACCCGGCCGAGGTCGCGCACGACGAACGGCTCGGCGTCGCCCGCGGCGACCACGAGGGTCCCGCAGCGCTGCAGCCGCTGCAGCAGCGTCTGGGTGAACGTCACCTCGTCGACCCGCGACAGGGGCACGTCCCGGCCGGTCCGGGTGAGCACGCCGCTGCGCAGGGCCAGCCGCTCGTCGGTGAGCAGGAACCGGGTCGCCCGCCAGCGCAGGAACGGCACCAGCGACAGCCGCACCAGCAGCAGCGCCGCGACGACGCCGACCACCGGCCCGTGGCCGAGCTGGGCCGCGGCGAAGCCGGCCGCCCCCACGACGAGCAGCAGCGCGAGGACCGGCAGCACCAGGGCCTTGGCGTGGGGCCGAAGGTCGAGCAGGACGTCCTCGTCGTCGAGCGTCACGAGGCGCTCCGCAGGTGCACGACGTCGCCCGCGCCGTAGGGGACGCCTTCGACGAGCAGCCGGCCGTCGTCGTCGACGCCGGTGGCCGTGCCCTCGACGGCCCCGTCGGGCAGCTCGACCCGGACGCGCTGGCCCACGGTGCTGCAGCCGGCCCGGTAGGCGTCCGCGTCGGCGGCGGCGAGGGTCGCACCGAGGCTGCGCAGGACGGCGCGCAGGACGGTGTCGCGGTCGGTCGTGGTGGCGCCCTCCAGCAGCAGGCTGGTCGCCGGGCGGTCCTGGGGAAGCTCGTCCGCGCGCGTGGTCACGTTGAGGCCGATGCCGAGCACGAGGGCGCCGTCGCTGGCGGAGGCCAGCAGGCCGCACACCTTGCGACCGCCCACGAGGACGTCGTTGGGCCACTTGACGACGGCGTCGACGCCGGTCCGCTCCCGCAGCGCCCGGGCCACCGCGAGCCCGCCCCACAGCGGCACCCACCCCCAGCGGGCCGGCGGCAGGTCCGGCCGCAGGAGCACCGAGAAGGTCAGCCCGGCGCGGGGCGGCGACACCCAGGTGCGGTCCAGGCGCCCGCGGCCCGCCGTCTGGCTCTCCGCGACGACGACCAGCCCGGCCGCCTCCCCGCGCGCCGCGCGCTCCAGGACGACCGCGTTCGTCGACCCGGTCTCGGGCAGGACCTCCAGCCGCCAGCCGTCGGGGGCGAGCGCCCGGGCGAGGGCGAGCGGCCGCAGCGGCGGGCGGTCCAGGTCTCCGTACACGCCCGCCAGTCTGCGGGTCGGGAGCCCCGGCCGTCCGGCGTCCGGGGCGGTCGGTAGCCTCCGCGCGTGACCGCTGAGCCTGTAGACGCCCCGGACCTGGACCTGCACACCACGGCGGGCAAGCTCGCCGAGCTGCGCCGTCGGGTGGACGCCAGCCTGCACCCCGCCAGCGAGGCGGCCCTGGCCAAGCGCCGGGAGAAGGGCAAGGCGACCGCGCGCGAGCGCATCGAGGCCTTCCTCGACGAGGGCAGCTTCACCGAGACCGACGCGCTGACCCGCCACCGCGCCCGCGACTTCGGCCTGGAGAAGAACCGCCCCACCGGCGACGGCGTCATCACCGGCTACGGCACGGTCGACGGCCGCCCGGTCTGCGTGTTCAGCCAGGACGCGACCGTGTTCGGCGGGGCGCTCGGCGAGGTCTACGGCGAGAAGATCCGCAAGGTCATGGACCTGGCGCTCAAGACCGGCTGCCCGATCGTCGGCATCAACGAGGGGTCGGGCGCCCGGATCCAGGAGGGGATCATGGGCCTGGCGCTCTACGGCGACATCTTCTACCGCAACGTCATGGCCTCGGGCGTGATCCCGCAGATCAGCCTCATCCTCGGCAACTGCGCCGGCGGGCACGTCTACAGCCCCGCGCTCACCGACTTCAACCTCATGGTCGACCAGAACAGCGCCATGATGATCACCGGCCCGGACGTCATCAAGACGGTCACCGGCGAGGACATCA
>JAOPWW010000408.1 GCA_025965495.1 Frankiales bacterium | reverse complement strand
CGCGGGCTGCCCCGGCACGACGACGCCGTCGTCCCCGGGTGCTGCGGGACGACGGCGTGGACGGGGCGAGACGGGCTAGTAGTCCTCGTCGCCGTAGATGATGACACCGCGGATGTTCTTGCCGTCCGCCATGTCCTGGTAGCCCTGGTTGATGTCCTCGAGCTTGTAGGTGTTGGTCGTGAGGCCGTCGAGGTTGAGCTTGCCCTGGCGGTACATGTCGAGCAGGTAGGGCACCTCGAAGCGCGGGTTCGCGCCGCCGAAGATGGCGCCCTGGAGGTCCTTCTGCAGGAGCGTCAGGCTGAACAGGTTGAGCTTCACGTCCATGTCCTGGAAGTGGCCCATGCCGGTGACGACGCACCGGCCGCCCTTGCCTGTCAGCTGCAGCGCCGCCTCGATGTCCTCGCCCTTGATGGCGCCGACGGTGATGATCGACTTCTCGGCCATGCGACCGAAGGTGAGGTCCGTGACGCCGGCCAGTGCGGCCTCGGCGCTCTCGAAGGTGTGGGTGGCCCCGAACTCCATGGCCTTCTCCCGCTTCCAGGCGACCGGGTCGATGGCCACGACGTGCTTGGCGCCGGCGACCGCCGCGCCCTGCACGGAGTTGATGCCGACGCCGCCGATGCCCATGACGACGACGGTCTCACCGGGACGCACGTCGGCGACCTTCGTGGCCGAGCCCCAGCCGGTGGTGACACCGCAGGCGACCAGGGCCGCCTTCTCCAGGGGAAGGTCCTTCTCGATCTTGATGACCGACGCCTGGTGCACCGTGATGTACGGCGAGAACGTGCCCAGCAGGGTCATCGGCGCGACGCCCTGGCCCTTCGCGTGGATGCGGTAAGTGCCGTCGGAGATGGCCACACCGCCGAGCAGGTGGGCGCCGAGGTCGCACAGGTTCTGCTGGCCGCTCGAACAGGGCGGGCACTGGCCGCAGGCCGGGATGAACGCCGTGACGACGTGGTCGCCGACCTCCAGGCCCTGCACGCCGGGGCCGACCTTGGTGACGACGCCTGCACCCTCGTGCCCGCCGATGAAGGGGAACGTGGTGGGCGTGGCGCCCGTGACGACGTGCTCGTCGGAGTGGCACATGCCGGAGGCCGCGAGCCGCACCTGCACCTCGCCGGCCACAGGGTCCCCCAGCTCGATCTCTTCGACGGACCACTTCTCTCCGACGCCCCACAGGACGGCACCCTTGGTCTTCACGTTCGTTGTCCTCCGCTCGACGGGCCACCGTGAGGCCGGTGGCGCCGCAGCGTCCAGGGTGCGAGAGGGCGCCGTCAAGGGTGTAGCGCTTTTGGTCTGACGTTTGCTCGTATGCTGAACACGCGTGGCGTCGGACGGCTGGGAGGTGCCCTCGCGGGCACCCTCCACAGGCCGGCTGCTCGTAGGACGTCCGACGAACCAGCCGGTCCGCGCTCCTGGGGGCGGTCCGTCCGGGTGGCAGCCGGGTCTGCTGGTCGACCGAGGAGGAGGAAGCGCGTGGACGAGACTCGGGTGGGTCGCGGGCACGAGGAGACAGTGGCGCACGTCGGACGTCCAGGCCCGACTCAGGTGCTCGCTCGCAGGCACCGGCTGACGGTGGTCGTCGACGAGTCGCTGCCCGCGGGCTCGCGCGGCGGCGACCGACCGCGGTGCGCGTGACGACGGCGCTGCAGGGCGTCGTCGTCCTGGACCTCGGCCAGGTCTACAACGGGCCGTACTGCACGCACCTGCTCCGTCACCTCGGCGCGACTGTCGTCAAGGTCGAGCCACCGTCCGGCGACCCCGTCCGCTGGCGCTCGGACAGCGCGACGTCAGGGCAGGCCTTCATGATGCTGAACGCGGGCAAGCGGGGACTGCGGCTGGACCTGAAGCACCCGGAGGGCAAGGCCCTGTTCCTGGACCTGGTGCGCTGTGCCGACGTGGTGGTCGAGAACTTCGCACCCGGCGCACTCGACCGGCTGGGTCTCGACTGGCCGACCCTGTCGCAGGCCAACCCCCGGCTGGTGCTGGCCAGCAGCAGCGGCTACGGCAGCGACGGTCCCTACAGCGCCCTGCGGGGCATGGACGTCACCGTGCAGGCGATGACGGCAGTGCTGGCCACGACCGGCTTCCCGGACGGGGGACCGGTCAAGGCCGGCCCAGCCCTCGCGGACTTCGGGTCGGGGGTGCACCTGGCCTGTGCCGTCCTGGCCGCACTGTTCCAGCGTGAGCGCACGGGGCTCGGCCAGCGGGTGGAGGTGGCCATGCAGGACGCGGTGCTGCCGAGCCTGACCTCCAACATCGCAGGTGCGCTCGAAGGAGGGCCTGACTTCCCGGAACGCACGGGCAACCGTCACGGCGGCCTGGCTGTCGTCCCCTACAACGTCTACCCGGCGTCGGACGGCTGGATGGCGGTCCTGTGCCTGCGCGACCGGCACTGGGAGGCTCTGTGCGCGGTCATGCAGCGTCCGGACCTCGCCGCCGATGCCGCCCTGGCGACACCGAGCGGGAGGGTGGCGCGCATGGACGACGTCGACGCCGCGATCTCGGCCTGGACGGTCGGCAGCTCGAAGGACGAGCTGTTCCGGCTCCTGCAGGACGCCGACATCCCCTCGGCGCCGGTGCGGTCCCTGCACGAGGTCATCCACGACCCGCACCTGCGTCACCGCGGGATGCTGCAGGAGGTGGGGAGGGTGATCGCCGGGCCACGGTCTTCGGGTCACCGCTGCGCCTGGGCGCGTCCGAGGTCCAGGTCGTCGGGCCGGCACCGCTGCTCGGCGAGCACTCCGACCAGGTGCTGGGTGAACTGCTGCGCCTGGACGAGGAGCGGCTCCGGGAGCTGCGCGACGCAGGCGTCGTCTAGGTGCACAGGAGCACGTGGGACGTCGCCGTCGTCGGAGCCGGCGCGAGCGGGAGCGTCCTCGGTGCGAGGCTGAGCGAGGACCCGACCCGCCGTGTGCTGCTGCTGGAGGCGGGTGATGCTCCCGTGGTCTTCCCGCCGTCGCTCCTGGACGCACGCCGCGTACCGGGCGCGTCGCCCGGCGCGGCCACCAGCTGGGCCTTCCCCGCTCTGCTCGCGCGCGACCGACCGTGGAGCGTCACCCGCGGGAAGGTGCTCGGGGGCTCCACGACGACCAACGGCGGCTACTTCGTGCGCCCGCGCCCGGAGGACGCCGATCGCTGGTCCTCAGCCGGCGGTGCCTCCTGGAGCTGGGACGCGCTTCTCCCGCACCTGCGCGCGCTCGAGTGCGACCTCGACCTCGGCACAGCACCGGACCACGGGTCGTCCGGCCCCGTGCCCGTCCGGCGGCCGGCGCTGGACCACCCCGTGGCGGCGGCCTTCGTCGACGCGGCGGTCGGCTCCGGGCACCGTCGGGTCGCGGACCTGAACGCCGTGGGGGAGGGCGGCATCGGTGCGGTGCCGAGCAACGTCGTCGAGGGCGTGCGCGTGAACGCCGGGCTCGCGTACGTCCTGCCGGCCCGGGCGCGGCCGAACCTGACGGTGGTCGACCGTGCGCACGTGCACCGCGTGGTCGTGCAGGACGGCGTCGCCACGGGGTGCGTCGTCGAGCGCGACGGACGGCTCCAGACGGTCACCGCGGACGAGGTGGTCCTCGCGGCCGGTGCTCTCGGCTCCGCGCACCTGCTCGTGCTGTCCGGCATCGGTCCAGCCAGGGAGCTCGAGGCGCTCGGCGTGCCCGTCGTGCACGACGCCCCTGTCGGAGGACTCAGCGACCACCCGCAGGTGGTGCTGAGCTGGCGTCCCCGTCCCGGACTGCCCACCGTCACGGGCGCCTGGGCACCCGCTGCCCTCCACACGTCGCCCGGCGGCGGGCCGCCCTCCGGCGACGTCGAGGTCCTCCTCTCGCTCCTGCCGCTGGAAGCCCTCGGCGGCGCGGGTCCCGTCGACCCGGCCGCACCACTGCCGCTCCTGCTGTCCTCGCTCGCCCCCGTCCGCGGCGGCCGGCTGCAGGTCCGCTCGACCGACCCCTCCAACGCCCCGTTCCTCGACCTGCGCTACCTCCGGACGTCGGACGACCGCCAGCAGCTGCGACTGGCCGTCCGCGCAGCGGTCGACGTCGTGACCACGCCGGCGTTCCGGGAGGTGTGCGACGGGCTGGTCGACCTCGACCTCCGCATGCTCGACGACGACGACGCGCTCGACCGCTGGGTGGCCGACCACCTCAGCACCGCCTTCCACACCTGCGGCACGGCGCCCTTCGGCGAGGCGGCCGACCCGCACGCGGTGGTCGCGCCGGACGGGCGGGTGCACGGCGTGGCCGGCCTGCGCGTGGCCGACCTGTCGGTCCTGCCGACGTCGCCACTGCGCGGGCCTGCTCTCACCGCGGTGCTCGTCGGCGAGGTCGTCGCCGCGTCCATGACCTGACCGGTAGGGAGGCCAGGCCGGGGCCGGCGTCGTCCACCGGTACGAAGGCCCGACTCGGGCGGGCACAGGTACTCGGTGGGGTAGAGGCCGCACTCCTGCAGGACCGGCACGACCTCGTCGACGAAGGCGTCGACACCGTCCTCGTAGGTGTCGGGGATGACCCCAAGGCCGTCGGCGGCTCCCGTCTCGAACCACTCCTGCGGGTGGTCGGCGTGGTGATCGCCCGGACCCACGCCCGTTCGATGCTCGTCGACGACGCCGTGAGCGAGAGTCGCGCGGCGACCACCCTTGGCGGCCACGGCGAGGGCGTTCGCGGAGCGTGAGTCGTTCGGCGAGGCGTGCGCGTGCCGGAGGTCGTCCGGCGTCAGCGGCTCGTCGCAGCATTCCGGGTCGATGTGGATCCCGAGCATCGCGCCGAGGTGGGGCAGTCCTGCCGAGCCGCTCCTCGGGGCGTCTCGTTGGGCTCACGGGCCTGCTCCAGGTCGCGGGCCTGGCCGTCTTCCTCGAACACCGGGTAGAGCACCTGCTCGATGGCGCAGGAGTGCAGCGCCAGCTCGAACCCGATCTGGTCGACCCTCACACGGACGCTCGCCGTGCTGTTCTCGATGTGCTGGAACTGGCGCTCGACGATGGCGAAGTCGTTCTCGATCATGTGGTCGAGGTCGCTGGGCTGGGCGTAGGGCAAGGTCACCGTGCCTCCAAGGGACAGTCGGTGGTGACCGACCCGTTCCCCTCGACAGGGCACCCACTGAGACTGTGGCGGCCAGGGGTGCCGACCCTCACCCGGCGGATCACCACGGGCATCGCCTGTGCAACCCGCGACGAGGAAGCGTCCTGGCCGCGTCGTGCGGCTTGGATCAGGCAGCGGCACGCCGTCGTCCCCAGCTCCGGCTCGGGTCGGGACGTGAGTTGCCGCCAGGGGACGCTACTGAGCAGAGGCCCCGCGGTGCGTACGGCAGGGCGGGTGCAATCCCTTCGGTACTGACCGAGTACGGGAGCCCGGCGGCGAAGGCAGGTAGGTGGGCCCCACCGGGCTAGTACGCGATCCCGATGTGCTGCCGGTGGTGCGCAGGCTTCTCGATCTCGTCGACGAGCGCGATCGCCAGGTCGGCGGCTGACAGGGTCGAGGCGCCGTCGGCGTCGAACAGCGCGACCTCGTCACCGACGCGGTAGGCGCCGGTCCGCTCCCCGGGAGCGAAGGCGCCGTAGGCGCCCGCCGGGCTGACGAAGACCCAGTCTAGGTCCTCGGGGGCGTCCTCGACGAGCATGACACGGCCGGCCTCGCCCTCCAGCGCCTCCTGGCGGTACTCCTCGGGGACGTCGCCCTCGGCGAACCGGGGCGCTCCGGGGGCGGGGCGCAACGAGCTGAACCCGCCGATCTGCAGGTAGCGCGCGCCGGTCTGCGCCGAGAGGCGGGCCAGGTCGCTGTAGACCTCGACGAGGCGCCCTGCCATGTCGCCCCGCGGCGAGAGCGTCGCGACGACTGCGTCAGCACCGGGGATGACCCGCTCGGCGGTCTGCTCAGCCGGGCCGACCTCGTACTGCACCCCGTGGACGCGCTCCTGCGGCTCCGACCGGCTCACCGAGACGACGTCGTGGCCGCGTGCTGCGGCCTCGCGCACGAGGTGCGAGCCGGTGTAGCCGGTCCCGCCGATCACCACGATCTTGGCCATGCGCTGAGTTCCCCTCGAGGTCCGTTGTTGTCGAGACAACGACCTGCGGCAGGCGCCGTGTTCCTCACGAGGCGGCCGACCTGCCCCGGGACCGGCTGCACGACCTCCGGCGCGGCCCAGCAGTTGCAGATCGCCGACCGGCAGGCGGCGCGGGCGATGGTCCCGATCACGCCGCGCGTTCAGCGCAGCGACGATGTGCAGCCGATGTGTAGCCACGGCCCCGAGACGACTCTGGCCCCTCTCCGCGAAGGAGAAGGGCCAGGTCACAGGTGGTGCGCCGCCAGGGACTCGAACCCCGGACCCGCTGATCAAGAGTGGCTAATGAGCTTGTTCCTGTGGACGACGGTGGACCGCTGCACGTCTGAAAGCTCAGGTCAGAGGCCCCGTCGCACCATCTGCTGGACGAGGGCGGACGCCGGTGTACGCGTCTGGATGTGTAGCCAATGTGTAGCCAACGCGGTCGGGGGCCACGCCGACCCACCCCTTCTTCCGACCCGTCGACGTCGTCACAGGAGGGCGTCGGCCTCAGCGCAAGGGCCGGAGAGGTAGTCGTCCTGGTGAGGGACCGACTGGACGAGCAGGCGGGTCACGGACGTGTCGTCCCATGCCTTCGCCTGCTCGGACGGCCTCGTACGGGCCGACGAGGGAGGTGTCGGCGACCATCTCCAGCGGGCTGGCGGCTGCCGCGTCCTTGCGGCCGGCCAGGGACAGCGCCTGGACCTCGGAGCAGCCCCTCGTCCTCGCCCAGTCGCGCGAACACGTCTAGGTGGAATTTCTGGCTGCCGGCGCGGTCAGTCGTCCGGCCGCTCGCGGAGCCAGTCGCGCAGCCGCGCGTAGACGCCGGGGTGGTTGAGCAGGTCGAAGTGGTGCAGTCCGCCGATGTGGTGGACGTGGTCGGCGGGAAAGGCGAGCCGGTCCTCCCCGCCGGTGTCGCCCTGGGCGCTGAGCGGGTCGACCAGCAGGTCGCCGAGCAGCTGGGCGGCCCGGGAGTCCGGGTCCCTGGCGAGGGTCGCCAGGACGACGAAGTGCCGGGCGCCGTCGTGGAGCGGGACGTGGGTGTGGGGACCGGCGCTCCGGCTGTCGAGGTCGCGCCCGTCCCAGTCCTGCTGGACGAGCGTGCCGCGTCGCAGGTCCTTGATGCCGACGCTGCGGGCGGTGAGCAGCGTCGCGAGAGGACGGGTCTCGGGCAGGCGGGCGAGCGCGCCGGCGAGCTTGTGGACGTTGCGCTCGAGCGGAGCGCCGAGGTGCGGGGTGCCGAGCGTGATGGTGTCGCGGACGAGCCTCGTCCAGGTCTCGGCGTCCGGCGTGCCGCTTCCGGCCAGGTGCAGGGCGCTGCGTGCCACCAGCCCGCCCATGGAGTGGCCGACCAGGACGAGGTCCCGCGGCGGCGTCGGCCACCGCTCGACGAGGCGACCGAGGAGGTCCGCCAGGGAGCGTCCGTTGTCCGACACGTGCAGGCCGGTGTTGTACCGGAGGTAGACCGGGGTGAGCCCGAGATCGCGCTCGAGCAGGGAGCCGTAGGTGACGTCGCGGCGTCCGTGGTGGGTGACCGCCTTGTAGCACCAGGCGCCCTCGTGCTCGGTCAGCCCGTGCAGGAAGACCACGAGGCGGTCGCCCGCGTCCGGGAAGGCCGCCGCCAGTGCGGCGCGCTCGAGGGGGACGTCCCGGCCGGCGCTGCGCACCGTCATGTCCAGGGCGAGCGCGGGCGCCTCGCGGCGGACCAGGTCGCCGTGCGCGCCGTTGAGGACGGCCAGTCCGGTGCGGGCTGCCGGGACGGCGTCGAGGGGTCCGCCTCCGGCGAGGGTCGCAGCGGCAGCGCCGACGCCGCGGGCCGCGCCCTGCAGCGCCCCGGCGATGCCGCGGTAGGCAGCGGAGGCGAGGGCGTCGTGCACGACGCGGACCGGAGCGCCGAGCGGACCGAGGGGGCCGAAGGCGCGCGAGGCGATCCCCTCGTGGAGCTCCCCGATCCGGCTGGTGCCGCCGGCCAGGGTGACGCCGACCAGTCGGGAGAGGTCGCGCGCCTCGTCCGGCTTCACCGTCGGGCCTCGACGCGGGTCACCCGAACACCGGGAAGCGGCGCTTGGCGGCCAGCCGGTCCATGCCGCCCTGGATCGCGGCCTCGACCTCGTCGTAGACCTTCTGCACGTAGGCGTCGTCGCCGACGCGGTCGGGGTCGTCGTCGACCTCGATGGGGTCGAGCAGCTCGGTACGGATCTTCGCGGGCAGCGGCAGGTGCGCGGGCAGCACCTCGACGGCGAGCGGGAAGGGGAAGCCGGCGATGATGGGCAGGTTCGCTCCTCGGAGCTTGCTGGCCAGGCCGGTCCAGCGCTCGGCGAGGTCGGCCAGCCACTTGCCCTCGGACAGGACGAACACGGTGTCGTGCCCGCCGACGGTCGCGACCGGGACGATGGGCACCCCGGAGCGGATCGCCTGGCGCACGAAGCCCTTGCGGCCCCCGAGGACGGCCTTGTCCCGGTGGCGCCAGTTGCGCATGGCGTCGACCTCCCCGCCCGGCCAGATGACGACGTCGTCGCCCTGCGCGAGGGCGGCGGTGACGCTCTTCCTGTTCGCGGGGACCACGCCGGTGGCCTTGAAGTAGTCGCCGAGGCCAGGCAGCGCCATGAGGAAGTCGTGGGCGGTGCCGTGCAGCGGGCGCCTGCCCTCGAAGTGGGTGTGCCAGGCGTTGACCAGCGTCCAGGCGTCCATGGTGAGCACTCCGCCGGAGTGGATCCCGATCAGCAGGCTCGTCCGGTCGGGGACGCGCTCGAAGCCGTCGACCTCGAGCCGGAAGTAGTAGCGGTTGAGCAGGTCGTAGAGCGGCTGCTGCAGCCTGAGGAGGGTCTCGTTGGGCGGCGTCGGCTCCATCGCGGCGCTCACCCGCTTGGCGATGACCCTCTCGATCACACTGTTGCCCCTTCTCGCGCTGTCCGGCACGGTCGCCTCTCCTTCATCGCAACTGCTGGTGGTCGGTGGTGCTCTGCGTGGGGCGGCCGACCTCAGCGTCGGCCGCGGGTCAGACGAAGGCGCCGACGCCGGTGATGTCGCGGCCGACGAGCAGGGTCTGGATCGTCTCGGTGCCTTCGTAGGTGTGGATCGCCTCCACGTCGGCGAGGTGCCTCATGACGTGGTTCTCGAGCAGGATGCCGTTGCCTCCGAGCAGGTCACGCGCCTGGAGGCAGACCTGACGGGCCTTGCTCGTGTTGTTGAGCTTGGCGAGCGAGGCAACGGTGTCGTCGAGCGCGCCCCGGCTGTTCAGCTGCGCCAGCCGCATGCAGTACAGCTGCATGCCCACGACCTCCTGCAGCATCCCCACGAGCTTCGCCTGGACGATCTGGAACTCGACCAGCCGCTTGCCGAACTGCTTCCGGTCCGACGCGTAGCTCAGGGCTGCGTCGTAGGCGGCGACGGCGTGGCCGAGGGCGCTGAAGGCGCACTGGCTGCGGGTGCCGGCCAGGACCTTGCCCGTGTCCTTGAAGTTCCGGGCGCCGGGAAGCTTGTTCGCCACGGGGACGCGGACGTCGGTCAGCACGATGTCGGCCTGCCAGACGGCGCGCACTGACAGCTTGCCCGTGATCACCGTCGCCTCGTAGCCCGGCGTGCCCTTCTCCACCAGGTACCCGCCGACCTTGCCGTCCTCGCCCCGCGCCCAGACCACGACGACGTCCGCGACGCTGCCGTTGCCGATCCACCGCTTCGCGCCGTCCAGGACGTACTCGTCGCCGTCGAGCCGGGCGGTGGTCTCCAGAAGCAGGGAGTCCGAGCCGTGGTCCGGCTCGGTCAGGGCGAAGGCCCCCAGCGCCTCGCACCGGGCGAGGGCCGGCAACCAGCGCGCCTTCTGCTCCTCGGACCCGAAGTGGTCGATCGAGCGCATGGTCAGCCCGGCCTGCACCCCCGCGAATGTCGCCAGGCTGCCGTCGCCGCGGGACAGCTCCATGGCCACCAGCCCTGCGCTGGCCGGGCTCATGGCCGGGACACCGGGGTAGTCGATGCCGTCGCTGACCAGGCCGAGCTCGCCCATGCGACGCACCAGGTCCAGCGGGAACTCAGCCCGCTCCCAGAAGTCGTTGATGACCGGGAGCACCTCGTCGTCGACGTAGGCGCGGGTACGGGCGAGGTAGTCGCGCTCCTGCTCGCCGAACTCGGCGGCGATGCTGACGAAGTCGGTCCCCAGCGCGGCACTGACGTCGGTCAAGAGCACTCCAGGCGCTACCGGTGCGGGCTCCGTCGCCCGCTGTCGGCGGCAGTGTGCCCCCCGTCACAGCGTTCCATGCAACGCCGAGGCAGTCGTGTTGCATCACCGACAGCGAGGGCTCAGCAGCAGGTGGAGGGCCGGCTCCGCCCGTGCTGCCTCGGCGCGCTCGCCGAGCAGGACGTCGAGGTAGGTGTAGCTCTCGATGACGCGGACGACGATGAAGGCGAGCTCGTGCGGGTGCATGGGCACGTCCAGGCGCCCGGCCGCCGTCTCCTCCCGCAGGAGGTCCTCGACCGCCTGCACCAGGCGCGGCTGGAACCCGGCTGCGCTGTGCGTGAGGAGGCGCATCGCCAGCTCGATGTCGGTCGCCAGCAGGTGCTGCATCCCGGGATGGGCCAGGGTCCGGTCCAGGAAGGCGACGACGACCTTGACCGCGCGCTCGGGGTGGTCGCCCGGCACCTGCTCCCGCGCCCACGCCAGCGCCCGCTCGCCCAGGGACCAGAGCGTCTCGACCAGCAGGCGCTCGCGGGAGCCGACCCACCGGTACAGCGTCACCCGGTTGACGCCCAGCTCGGCGGCCAGCGCCGACATCTCCAGGTTCTGGCCCGCGTTCAGCCGGTGGCGCGCCAGGCGCAGCACGGGCTCGGGCACCGGTGCGGTGCGCTCCGGACGGCTCTGACCAGGGGCGACCGCCACACCGACCTCCTCCCGCTTCCTGGCGGCGAGCGTAGAGGCACGGGAGCCCCGACCCGGCGGGTCGGAGCTGCGGCGCCGCCCAGACGTCGGTCGATGCGCGGCGCCCTGCAGCAGTGCGGGCACCGCCTCGTGCAGCCCGGCCCGCAGCCCCACCCCGACCCGGACGCGACCATCCCGAGCTCGGGGTGGCGCACCTCGCCGGGGAAGTCCTCGGGCTGAGGTTCCGCCGTGTACGCAGCCGGCATCGAGCCGGGCCACGCCGTCGTCGTGGCCGGCGTCGGCGGGATCGGCGCGGCGGCGATCCAGGGCGCGCGTCACGCCGGAGCCAAGGTCGTCGTCGCCATCGACCCCGTGGAGTCCAAGCGCGAGAAGGCCCTCAGCCTCGGGGCGACCCACGTCGCGGCCTCCTGGCAGGAGGCGCCGGGCGTCGTCGCGGAGGCGACCTGGGACAGGGGCGCCGACCGCTTCATCTGCGCCATGGGCATCGGCCGGGGGAGCTGCTCGGGCAGGCGCTGGCCATGGTCGGCAAGCGCGGCCGGGTCGTCGTCACCAACCTGCAGAAGGCGGCGGAGCACTCGGTCTCCATGAGCCTGCTCGACCTCACGCTGTACGAGAAGCAGGTGGTCGGCTCGGTCTACGGCTCGGCCAACCCGCGCGCCGACATCCCCCGGCTGCTCGAGCTGTGGAGCCAGGGGCAGGTGGACCTCGACACGATGGTCACCCGGACCTACTCCCTCGAGCAGGTCAACGACGGCTTCGACGACCTCCGCGCCGGCCGCAACATCCGGGCGTGCTCGTGTACCCGCCGCTGCTCGAGGGCCCGATGACCGCATGACCGGCCGCGCTCCTGCTGTGAACCTGGACGCGGGTGAGCTGCGGCGGCTCCTGGAGGCGCAGCGGGCGGCGTTCCTGGCCGAAGGGCCGCCGACGGTGCAGGTGCGCCGGAACCGCATCGACCGGTTGGCCCTCGCCGTGCTGGACCACGCCGACGCCTTGACGGCCGCTCTGCACGCCGACTTCGGCAGCCGCCCGGAGCTCGTGTCGCTCACCACCGACCTGCTCGGCGCGCTGCCCGACGTGCACCTCGTCCGGGACAGCCTCGAGGCGTGGATGCAGGACGAGGAGGTGCCAGCGGGCGCGGCTCAGGGGATGCCGACGCAACTGCAGGTGCGCCCCAAGGGCGTCGTCGGGGTGATCGGGCCGTGGAACTTCCCGGTCAGCCTGGTGTTCCAGCCGGCCGTCGAGGCGCTGGCCGCCGGCAACCGGGTGATGATCAAGTTCTCCGAGGTCGCCTCGCAGACCGCCGCCGTGTTCGCCGAGGCGGTGGCGCGGGCGTTCGACCCGGCGGAGGTCGTCGTCGTCCGGGGCGGTCCCGCGACGGCAGCTGCCTTCAGCTCGCTGCCGCTGGACCACCTGTTCTTCACCGGGTCGACCCCCGTGGGCCGCAAGGTCGCGGCTGCGGCCGGCGCGAACCTCGTGCCCGTGACGCTGGAGCTGGGCGGCAAGAACCCGGTGGTGGTCGGGCCGGGCGCCGATCTGCCGGTGGTCGCCGAGCGGGTCGCTGCGCAGCGGATGCTGAACGCCGGGCAGGTCTGCCTGTGCCCCGACGACGTGTTCGTCCCGACCGGTCTCGTCGACGGCTTCGTGGCTGCGTGCCGCGAGCAGCTCGCCCGCTTCTTCCCGTCCTACGCGGACGACCCCGGGGTGGTGTCGGTGGTCGACGACGCCAACTTCGCCCGGATCAGCGCGCTGGTGGACGATGCGCGCTCGAAGGGGGCGACCGTGCACCCGGTCGGCTCCGCCCTGCCCGACGCCGGCACCCGGCGGCTCCCCCCAGTGGTCATCGTGGGGGTCACCGCAGACATGGCGGTGGCGCAGGAGGAGGTCTTCGGCCCGGTCCTGGTCGTCCATGCGTACTCGTCGCTCGACGAGGTGGTCGACCACCTCAACGCGCGCCCGGCGCCGTTGGCGGCCTACTGGTACGGCGACGACGGCACCGAGTACCGCGACTTCCTCCGGCGCACGACGTCGGGCGGCGTGACCCGCAACGACATGGCGCTCCACCACGGTGTCCCGGGAGCCCCCTTCGGGGGAGTGGGCGCCAGCGGGCACGGCGCGTACCACGGCCGGGTCGGCTTCGAGACCTTCAGCCACCGGAGGACGGTGACGGTGAACGCCCTGCCGTTCGGGGTCGCGCCCAGCATGATGCCGCCGTACTCCGACGGGACGCTGGCCAAGGCGCGCGGCCGGGTGCAGAGCCAGCGCGAGCTGTTCCGCATGCGGCTCTCCGCCGACTGATCCTGCAGGCTCGCGGACGAGCGGACGGCTCGACGCTCCTCCTCTTGGACCTCTTGGACCTCTTGGACCTCTTGGACCTCTTGGACCTCTTGGACCTCTTGGACCTCTCGGACCTCTTGGACCTCTTGGACCACGACGCACGTGAGAGCGCGGTGGCCTCCCTCCCTAGGGGCGGTCGTGGAGACGGGCACTGGGTCAGGAGGGCCGTCTGCCGGTACCGCACCCCCGGCCGTCCGGCTCTTGTGCCTCCCATCCGGCCACCAGCGCCTCGCCTGGCCCCAGAGCGCCACCACGGGCCCGCCTAGGCAACGGGGCACAGGCTGCCTGTCGCCGGACCGCGAGCCGAGGCCGACAGCGCGCTTCCCGTGACGCCACGGGCCAGCCCCGCCGGCAGGCCAGGTCGCCGGGTAGCCCGCGCCACGACGTCGACCGCCTCGGCCTAGCAGCACCTCGGGTCCTGGCGGCAGGCCAGGAACGGCAAGCTCGCTGGGCAACGTGCTCAGTACAAGCCAGTGCTCGAGGCGCCTCCTACCGTCGTGCCAGGGCGCGGGAGAGCGACGATGAGCGCGGCTGCGACGCTTCCGCGAACCGGAAGTCTCGTCAGGAGCAGGGCCTGGAACACGTGGTAGGTGTCCGGCTGGCCGGACCACGTGCCCGCCGCCGGGGTCCCGTCGGGGTCGAGCTCATGGTGCCAACAACCGGTCGCCTCGTCGACGAAGTGCTTCGCGGCATGCGCGGCCCACACCTGCCCCTGGGTGCGATAGCTCGGGAGGCCCGTCACCGAGCCCAGCACGCTCGCCGCTGCGATCGCCTCCGCCAGGACCCAGTGCATCCGAGCGGACACCACCGGCTGGTCCTCCCAGTCCAGGGTGTAGACGAAGCCGTCCTGCCCATCAGCCCGCCATCCTCGCCGCTCCGCCGCGGCGTACAGCGCGACCGCGTCCGTCCGCAGCCACCCGGGCGCCTGGTCCGCGAGGGCCGCCTCCAGGTGCAGGCACAGCCGAGCCCACTCGAACTGGTGTCCCACCGTGACGCCGTAGGGCCGAAACGGGTCGGAAGGATCGTCCTTGCCGAAGTGCGGCAGGGCGGTCCACTGAGCGTCGAAGTGCTCGGGCAGCCGCCAGTCACGCGTCCGTGCCTCGTCGTGCACGAACCGTCGAACCATCCGCTCTGCCCGGTCGCGAAGGACAGCTGCACGCTCCGGCATCACGTCGGCGACGGCGAGCAGCGCCTCCACCGTGTGCATGTTCGCGTTCGCGCCCCGGTAGCCGTCGAGCACCTGCCACGCACGATCCCACCGGTCGACGACTGCCCCGGCTGACTCGTCCCAGAAGCGAGCCTCCCAGACCTCGAGTGCCTGCTCGAGCAGTTCGCGGGCTCCCGCAGCAGCAGCAGCTGTTGCTGTCGCCGCCGCCAGAAGGACGAACGCGTGGTCGTAGGCGAGCTTCTCTCCACCGCCGGGGAACGACGTCCAGCCGTCGCGCTCGGCGTCGCGGAGCGGGCCGCGCAGGCACTCCAGCCCGTGCTCGACGTCGGCGAGGAGCTCGGTGCGTCCCAGGATGACGCCGAGGGACAGCACGTGGACCGCGCGTGCGACCAGGTAGCACTGCACGCCGCGGCTCGCATCGACCCCGCCGTCGTCGCGGAGGTGACCGAACCCGTCGGGGATGCGACTGCGCCTGCACCAAGCGAGCAGTCGGTCGCCCTCGGATCCGAGCAACGCTCGATGGTGCACAGGCCCTGTCGTCCCCACTCAGTCCTGGTCGTGGACTGGCGGCGTGGGAATCCCGCGGTCAGACGGTGTCAGGTCGGCGGTGAGTGCCCGCCCGACGAGCGGTACGACGATGAGCATCGCCAGCGGCAGCAGCCAGACGCCGGGGTAGGCGTAGCCGACCCGGATCGTCTTCTGAAGGGCCACGGTGTCGGCCACCGGGGCCAGGACAGCTGGAATCTGGTCTGCCACTGCCGGGGCGGCCGCAGGGGGCGCATCCGTCGTCCCCCCCAGCTCCGGCTCGGCGACCGCGATCGGGGCGGAGGTCCCGAGCAGCGGCACCCCCACGGCGGCGGCAGGCGCGGCGGGGCGCTCATCGGGGACGGCGGGGGTTGCCGCGGACTGCTCGGCGGGTACGACGAAGCGGAAAGCGGCGGGGGGAGTCTTGGTGCTGTCGCCGCGGTGAGTGGTCGAGAAGACGGCCTGCCAGGCCTCTGTCGGCACGAGCCGCGCACGGTCCGGCAGCAGGACCAGTCCGGTCGCGCTGCGCAGGAACGGCAGAAGCGGCTTGAGGTCGGCCTGCAGGTGGGGTTCGGGCCTGGCGACGTAGGTGAGGGCCACGACGTGCCCGCAGTTGGTCGCGGGCGGCGCATCGACCCGGGCCTCGCCGTCGGTGAGAGGAGCCGCGGTCAGGCAACCGAGCACCTTGGCGGTCTCGGGGGCGGCCGAGGCGTCGGCGGGGTCGACGTCCAGAGGAATCTCGAGGGTGGCCGACGTCGGCGCCACGCCGGTCATCCCTACGGGCAGGCCGAGGACGGCGCGGGCGGTCTCCGTGCCGGCTACGACACCGATGTGCAGCGTGCCGGCGACCACGGGGGCGCCGGGCACGGGGACCGGCGGCGCGACCGGGAGCGCCGGTGCCGGCGGCAGAGCTGGTGGAGCCTGGCAGCCGGCAGGGGTCTGGCAGGTGGCGTTGACCTGGTACCAGGCCTCGTAGGCGGGCGGAGCAGTCGTGGCGGTGTCCGCGAACGCCGTCAGGGGCAGGACGCCGAGACCTGCGGTGCCGAGCACGAGAGCGGCGGTCAGGCGTGCAGTCCTCATCTCCGGTCCCCCCGGACGTCGGCGACGAGGCCGGCGGCCTCGTCGAGCAGACCGTCGAACGCGGCCTGTTCGGCGGCTGCCTCGCGGCGCGCCACCTGCACGCTGAACAGACCGGCGCCGAGCATCACCAGCGCTAGCCCGCCCAGGCCGCCGCTGACGAGTGCGGGGACCTGGAAGGGCACGAACAGGGTGCGGGCGGCGACGCGCCAGCCGATCCCGATGGCGAGCAGACCGGCGGCAGCGAGGGCGGCGAACAGGGCCAGCCCAGGGGCAGCGGGATCGCGGCGCGGGGTCATCGCTGACCACCGTCCACGGAGTCGCCCGGCTGGGCCACGAGCGCGCGAAGCTCGGCCAGGACGTCGCGGAGCTCGGCGATCTGACGCCGCCGCTCCACGCCCTCGGCCTGCCGCGCCGTGACGCTGATCACGGTCAGGCCGCAGGCGACGAGAGCCAGCCCGATGAAGCCGGCGGAGACCACGTAGGGCAGCTGCAGGGCGACGTTGGTCAGCCCGGCCACCTTCCCCCACGCAACCGCGAGCAGGACGACGCCGAGTGCGGCCAGGCCGATCCCGGCGTAGGTGCCGGCGTGTGGCACCGCCCGGACGGATGACACCAGCCGGTCCAGGGCGGCAGGGCGGCGCAGCCGAGCCGAGGAGCCGGCGCGCTCCTTGCCAGGCGCTTCGGCGGGTCCGTCGCCGAGCTCAGCCGGGGCGCGCCCGGTGGTCTCGGTCGACTCGGACAGGACGGCGGTCATGTGGTCCTCGGCTTCTGCACCGTCGTTCGGGCGGGGCGGGGGGCTGGGCGGGCGGGAACGGGGGCGGTGGCGCGGGCTGCGGGAAGGGGCCGCGGCGGGGGGGCCGGGGCAGCGGCGGCCGGCGTCAAGCGATCCCGCACGCGGGCTGCAAGGCCTGGGCCGATGCCGCGGACAGTCGTCAGCTCCTCGAGGTCGGCCCCTGCGACAGCGTCGAGGCTCCCGAAGCGCTCGAGCAGGGCCGCGGCCCGGGCGGCGCCCAGACCGGGGACGGCCTCGGCCAGGGCCAGGGCCTGGGTGCGGTCGAGCGGACGCTCCAGGACGGCGGTGCTGCTGCTGCGGGCGGGACGGGCGGCCGGCGTGCGCTGACGTGGCGGCGCGGGTGGCAGGTCGTCGTCGCGCGGGTCGTCGCGGGGCTCGTCCTCCAGCACGTCGTCAAGGAGCACGTCGAGCTCGTCGCCGTGTGGTGCGAGCTCGTCCTGCCGGGTGGTGACGGGAGCGCCGCCGTGGTGGCCGGCGGAGCGCTCGATGGCGGTGACGCTGCCGCCGAGGTAGGCCTCGACCACGGCGGGGTCGTGCCGGACGTGCTCGGGGGTGCCGGCGGCGATGACCTCGCCGTCGGCCATGCAGACGATCCGGTCCGACAGGCCCATGATCAGCGGGATGTCGTGCTCGATGATGATCAGCGTCAGGCCGAGCTCGGCCTTGAGCTTGACCAGCAGCGCGCCGAGGGCCTCGGTCTCCTTCTGCGCGACGCCGGAGCTCGGCTCGTCGAGCAGCAGCAGCTGCGGCTCCAGCGCGACGAGGCAGGCGATCTCGGTGATGCGCCGGGTGCCGGTCGACAGCTCCTGGATCTGGCTGCCCTTGTAGCGGTCCAGGCCCATCCAGGACACGAGCTCCTCCGCGCGGGCCAGCTTGCGGCGCTCCTGGCCCCGGAGCCCCAGCAGCGAGGAGACGAGCCGGGTCGGGTCCACCCGCTCCAGGCTCAGCTGCACGCACTCGAGCACGGTGAGGGTCGGGAACAGGGCGGCGTCCTGGAAGGAGCGGATCAGGCCCATGCGGCCTCGCGCCTCGGGGCCGAGCGCCGTGATGTCGCGCCCGCCGTAGCGGACGACGCCCTCGTCGGCGCGGGTGAAGCCGGCGAGCAGCTCGAAGGTGGTGGTCTTGCCGGCGCCGTTCGGCCCGATGAGGCCGAGCGTCTCGCCCTGGCGGACCTGGAAGCTGACGCCGCGGACGGCCCGCACGCCGCCGAAGCTCTTGCGCAGCCCGGTGACCTCCAGCAGCGCGCCCGACGGCGACGACCGCCGCTGCGTCGGGACCCGCAGCACGGGGCGGGTGGCCCCCTGGGGGGCGCCGTTGGCACCGAAGCCGCGTTCGTCGGCGTAGGCCTGCTCGACGTCGACCCCGGCCCGGGCGGCCAGCGCGTCGGCGATGCGGTTGC
>JAOPWW010000390.1 GCA_025965495.1 Frankiales bacterium | reverse complement strand
GTCACCGCCGCGCCCCTCGAACGGCTGGGCGTGCCGACGGTGCAGCCCGAGCGGGCCCGGCTCGGGGCGCTCGTGCGCACCGTCGTCGAGCAGCTGCCCGCGCGGCAGACCCGCACCCTGGTCGCGGGGGCGCACCGGCTCGAGCTGCGCGGCCACAGCGTCCTCGTCGACGGCCGGTCGGTCGCCCTGACCGCGCGGCAGGTCGGCGTCCTGTCCGCGCTGGTCGAGGCCGGCGGGACCGTGCTGTCCCGGCCGGAGCTGCTGCGGCGCGCCTGGACCGGGGAGGTCGCCGACGAGCACGCCGTGGAGATGACCGTGGCCCGCCTGCGGACCGCGCTGGGCCCGGCGGGCGGCGTCGTGCAGACGGTCGTGAAGCGCGGCTACAAGCTGGCGGCGCCCGCCCCGGGCTGACCGGGCGGCCGGTGGGCGTCCACCGGGACGCACAGGGCGGCCGCCACGAAGGCCTCGACGTCGTCGGTCCCGAGCAGGCCGCTCTGCTCCAGCGACGTCAGCCCGTGCACGGTGGCCCAGCACAGCCGGGCGAGGTCGGCGGCGTCCGGGGCGCGCAGCGTCCCGGCGTCGAGGCACTCGCGGACGGTCTGCACGAGCACCCCGAAGGTGCTCTGGCGGCTCGCCGCCCGGGTCGACCGGGCCGGGGTGAACCCGGGCACGGCGCGGCCGAACATCACCGAGAAGAAGGACGGCTCGGTCTGGGCGAAGCCCCGGTAGGCGTGCCCGAGGGCGAGGATCCGCGCGGGGTCCCCCGGGGGCGGCGCGGCCTGCAGGGCCCGCTGCTGCGCGATCGCGAGCCGCCGGAAGCCCTCGCTGTAGAGGGCGTCGACGAGGCCCGGCTTGCCGCCGAACAGGGTGTAGACCAGCTGCGTCGAGCCCCCCGCTTGGGCCGCCACCTTGCGCAGCGACAGCCCGTGGGGGCCGTCCTCGGCGAGGACCTGGGCGGCCACCTCGACCAGCGCGCGGCGCCGGGGGTCGTCGTCGTCCGGCTCGTCCTCCATGGGCCCATCATGCTGGACACGGTTTCATGACGCTGTTATACCTGCGTTCTACCGTCCTCCTGGAGGTCCCCGTGACCCGCACGACCGCACGTCCCTGGGCCGTCCCCGGGCTGTCCCCCGGCGGTCCCGGCACCGCCACCGCCGCGCTGGACCCCGCCTGGAGCTCCTGGACCGGTCCCCACGGCGGCCTGCTCGCGGCCCTGCTCCTGCGCACCGGTCAGACCCTGTCGCCGCAGGACCAGGAGCCGCAGGCCCTGACGGTCCAGTTCCTGGCGGCCACCGGCGGGGACACCGCGCTGCTCGCGGCCGAGGTCGTGCGGTCCGGCCGCTCCTCGAGCGTCGTCGCCGCGACCCTGCGCGACCGCGACGGCGCCCTCACCACGACCGCGACCCTCACCAGCGGCCGACGCCGGGCCGGCGCGACCTGGGCCGGCGTCCCCGCTCCAGCCGTCCCCGACCCGGACGACCTCGGGCCGCTCGAGCTGCCGGTCGAGCTGGTGCCGTTCGGGCAGCACCTGGAGTACCGGCCGGTCGGCGCGCACCCGCTGTCCGGCGGCGCGACGCCGTCGCTGCTGTGCTGGGTCCGGCTGCGCGACGGGGGCAACTACGACGCCGCGGCCCTGGCCCTGCTGGTCGACGTCCTGCCGCCCGCGCTCTACGGCGCCACCACGACGCCGGTTCCCGTGCCGACCGTCGAGCTGTCGGTCCTGCTGTCCGGCGCCCCGACGGCGTCCGGCTGGGTCCTGACCCGCACCGCCACCCGCAGCGCGCAGGACGGCTGGTGCGTCGACGACGTCGAGGTCTGGGACGGTGCCGGCCGGCTGCTCGCCCAGTCGCGCCAGCTGCGCCGCGTCCTCGGCGACCTGCCCCTGCCCGGCGGGAGCGCGGCGTGACCACGACCGTCACCACCTCCGGCCCCGACGTCGTCCCCGCCCACGCCTGGAAGGTCCTCGCCGTCTCGGCCGCCGGCGTGTTCGTCGTCTTCCTGGACGCGACCGTCGTCAACATCGCCTTCCCGGCGCTGTCGGCGGACTTCCCGGACGTCAGCCGGGCCGGCCTGTCGTGGGTCCTCAACGCCTACGCCGTCGTCTTCGGCGCCCTGCTGGTCACCAGCGGCCGGCTCGCCGACGCCCGCGGCCGCAAGCGGGTCTTCCAGGCCGGGCTGGTCGTGTTCGCGCTGGCGTCCGCCCTGTGCGGGCTCGCCCCGACCGTGCCCGCCCTGGTCGCCGCCCGGGCGCTGCAGGCCGTCGGCGCCGCCCTGCTGGTGCCCGCCTCGCTCGCCCTGCTGCTGCCGGAGTTCCCGGTGACCAAGCGGGCGACCGCGGTCGGGCTGTGGGGCGCCGTCGGCGCGGTCGCGGCCGCCACCGGACCGACGCTCGGCGCGCTGCTCGTCGACGGTCCCGGCTGGCGCTGGGTGTTCCTGGTCAACCTGCCGTTCTGCGCCGTCGCCGTCGTCGCCGGCCAGCGCGTGCTGCGGGAGTCGACCGGCTCGGTCCCGGACGGCGCCCGTCCCGACGTGCTCGGCGTCGCGCTGGTCACCGCCGTGTTCGGGCTGCTCTCGCTCGGGATCGTGCAGGGGCCGTCCTGGGGCTGGGGATCGCTGCGCGTGGTCGGCGCCTTCGTCGCGGCCGCCGTCGTGGCGCCGCTGCTGGTGGTGCGGGCCCTGCGCCACCCGAGCCCGGTGCTGCCGGTCCGGCTGTTCGAGCGGGCCTCGTTCTCCCTCGCGACCGCGGGGACCCTGCTGTTCGGCGCGGCCTTCTTCGCCACCATCTTGTGCAACGTCCTGTTCCTCACCGGCGTCTGGCACTACTCGGTGCTCCGGACCGCCGTGGCGGTGCTCCCGAGCCCGCTGCTGGCCGCGGTGACCGCCCCGTTCGCGGGCCGCCTCGCCGACCGCTACGGCTTCCGGGTCGTCATCGTCCCGGGCGCGCTGTCGATGGTCGCGGGCCTGCTGGTCCTCGCGACCCTCACCGGAGCGCACCCCGCCTACGTCACGCACTTCCTGCCCGGCAGCGTCCTCATCGGCCTGGCGATCGGCTCGGCCTTCTCGACCCTCGGGGCGGCGTCGGCGCAGGCGCTGCCGCCGCAGCAGTTCGCGGCCGGCTCGGCGGTCAACGCCACGGCCCGCCAGCTCGGCGCGGTCCTCGGCGTGGCCGTCCTGGTCGCGGTCCTCGGGGAGCCCGGACCGGCCGACGCCCTGGCCGCCTTCCACCGCTCCTGGTCGGTCGTCGCCGTCGCCGCGGCCGGGTGCGCCGTGGTGTGCCTCGGGCTGACCCGTCCGCCGGCGACCCCTGCCGCCGGCGGACGGGACCCGCGCTAGGAGGAGGCGGCCAGTCCCAGCGACGGAGGCTGCCCCTCGACCTGCTGCAGCGACGCGCGGACCGTCTCGACGATCGACGCGCCCTGCCCGAGCAGCTGCGTCAGCACCTCGTTGACGCCAGCGGCACCGTTGAACACGGTCAGCTGCGCGCCCTGCAGTCCGGCCGCCGCCGCGGCGACGAGGTCGGGCAGCATCTCGATGACCTGCTGGTCGAGCGCGATCCGGCCCTCGGCCGCTGCCGCCGAGGCCGACAGCCGGGTCGCCTCGGCCTGCGCGCGGGCCAGGGTGAGGATCCGCTCGGCCTGGGCCTGCGCGGGCGCGACCACCTCGGCGACCAGCTCGGCCTCGCGCAGCTCGGCGTTGCGCTGCGCGACCAGCTTCTGCTCCGCCAGCACCGCCTGCTGCGCCTGGGCCGCCGCCAGCGGCCCGGCCTGGGCCGCCTTCTCCTCCGCGGTGTCCATGAGGGCCTGGTACTGGCTGCGCTTGACCGCCGTCTCACGGGCGAAGTCCAGCTGCGCCCGCCCGGAGCGCTGCTGGGCGTCGGCGGCCGCCTGGTCGGCCTCGGCCTGCGCGATCTTGGCGGCCTGCTCGACGACGGCGCGGTGCGGGGCGGCGAGCGCCGCGATGTAGCCGCTGCCCTTGTCGTCGATCTGGCTGATCTGCAGCGAGTCGACCGCCAGCCCGATCCGGGCCATCTCCACGGTCGAGGCGTCCAGGATCGTGTCGGCGAGGCGCTGCTGGTCCCGGATGATGCTCTCGACGGTCATCGAGCCGATGATGCTGCGCAGGTGGCCCGAGAAGATCCGGCCGACCAGGGTCGACATCTGGCTCTGGTCGGCCTGGAAGCGCCGGGCCGCCGCCGCGATCGACTCGAGGTCGTCGCCGACCTTGAAGGCGATCACCGCCTTGACCCCCAGGGTCAGGCCCTGCTGGGTGTAGCAGTCCTCCTCGACCTCGGCCTCCTGCATGGCCAGGGTGAGCGTGGTGGCGCGGGACAGGACCGGCATGACGAAGGCGCCGTGGCCGGTGACGATGCGGAACTGCGCGGACGCGTCGCGCTGCTTGCGGCCGCTGATGAGCAGAGCCTCGTTCGGGGCGGGCACGCGGTAGCCGAGCATCACAGGCTCCGGGCGATCGGGGCGGACCAGGCGCAGACGTCGACGCGACGGCTCCCGCGGTCCAGCACGACCAGGACGTGGGCACCGACGGGCAGCGGCCGGTCGGCGTAGGCGAGCACGACGCTCGGGAGGCCGCGCAGCACGAGGCGGACCTCGCCGGGGGCCTCGCCGCCACGGACGCGGGAGACGACGACGCCGGTCTGCCCGACGAGCGCAGGCGGCCGGTCGGCCAGGACGGGGGTGGACGGGGACGAGGCGTTCATGGTCAGCCCTCTTCGGCTGCCGACCAGTCTTCCCGGCGCACCACCCCTGCCTGCTGCAGGAGATCGACCGGGACGCTACGCCGATCCGGCGTCAGCGCAAGAGCCTCGGTGCGGGTCGTCCCCGAGGCTCGCGCGGGCCCGGTCGAGGTCGTCGGGGGTGTCGACGTCGACCCCGGCGGCCGACGGCACGCGGACCGGCTCGAGCCCGCGCAGCAGCGCCCGCAGGGGGGCGCCCGCGAGGTCGCCGACCGCCCGCTCGACCAGCAGGGCGGTCGTCCAGCAGCTGGTGAGGACCTGGTCGCGGCCGTCGGCGTCGACCAGCAGGGCGCCGTCCGCACCGTCTGCCGCCGCGCGCAGGGCCGTCACCGTCGCGGGGTCCAGGAACGGCAGGTCC
>JAOPWW010000384.1 GCA_025965495.1 Frankiales bacterium | reverse complement strand
CCGTGCACCCAGACCGCTCCACCGTCGAGGCGAGGACAGCACATGAGCGCGACCCAGAAGGCACCCTCCCGCCCCGCCGGTGGCGTCGGCCTGCCGAGGGAGCTGAGCTCCGGCGTCTGGTGGATCGGCTCCTGCCTCGAGAGCTCGGCCTTCGCCGAGCCGGTGCACTTCCACACCTCCGCCTACCTGATCGTCGGCGCGGACAAGACGCTGCTGTTCGACACCGGCCCGTCCGGCGCCTGGGACAAGGTCGCGGCCGACCTCACCGAGGTCCTGCAGGGCCGGCCTCTGGACTACGTCGTGCCCTCCCACCCCGAGATCCCGCACGCGGGCAGCCTGGACCGGGTGCTGACCCGCTACCCGGAGGCGCAGGTCCTCGGCGACCTGCGGGACTACCACCTGTACTTCCCGGACTTCACCGACCGGATGACGCACGTGCCCTCCGGCACGGAGGTGGACCTGGGCGGCGGGCACGTGTTCGTCCTGCTCGAGGCGCTCATCAAGGACCTGCCCTCCACCACCTGGGGCTACGAGCGCAGCCAGCGCGTCCTGTTCCCCGTCGACGCCCTCGGCTACGGCCATCTGCCGCAGCCGTCCCGGGACGTCGACGAACCGCTGCACCGGCGTGGGGAGTGCGCGCTGCTCGCCAGCGAGCTCGACGCCCCTCCCGACCTCGACCTCGCGACGCACCTGACCAAGTCGTCGCTGTTCTGGAGCCGGTACGTGCACATCGAGCCCTACTTCGCGCGGCTCGAGGCGTTGCTCGAGCGCTGTCCGACGACCCTGATCGCACCGGCGCACGGCAGCGTGGTGGACGACCTCGACGTCGTCCTGCCGGTGCTCAAGCAGGCCCACCGCAAGGCGTTCCTGGGGTGAGCGGCGCACCGGGCGGGACAGGAGACCCGTGACGCTCGTCGACCTGACCCACCACTTCGTCGACGGGATGTTCGGCGTCTCGACGCTGCCGCCCGTCCGCGTGACCCGGCTCCGGTCGCTCGCCGAGGACGGGGTGAGCATCACCGCGATGGACTGCGCGGTCCACTCCGGGACCCACCTGGACGCGCCCGCGCACTTCGTCCCCGGCGGCGAGAGCGTCGCCGACCTGACCCTCGACCGGGTCAGCGGCCCGGCGGTGGGCCTGCAGGTCCGCTGCACCCCCGACCACGAGATCACCGTGGACGAGCTGCGGCGGGCAGCCACCGACCTGCGGCCCCACGACATCGCCCTCGTCTGCACGGGCTGGTCCCGGTACTTCCGCGCCGATCCCGACGTCTACCGGCACCACCCCTACCTGAGCACCGACGCGGCGCAGTGGCTGGTCGACCGCCACGTGAAGATGGTGGCGATGGACGTCCCGTCGCCCGACCGACCCGAGCACTTGCGGCCGGTCGGCTTCGACTTCCCCGTCCACCACGTGCTGCTGGGCGCCGGGGTGCTGGTGGCCGAGCACCTGAACGACCTGGAGCCGGTGGTGGGCCGCCGCGGCCGGGCCTTCGCCTTCCCCCTGCGGATCGACGGCTCGGACGGGTCCCCCGTCCGCTTCGTCGTCGAGCTCTAGCCCCCCGACAGCAGCAGTCGCACGACACCGCACGCCCCTCGAGCTGAGAGCAGACTCCTCCGTGACGACGACAGCACAGCAGGACCGCACACCCGGCGTCGTCGAGCTCGTGCCCGGGCGACTGTTCCTGCTGGGAGACGACATCGCCCTCGACGGCCGGATCAGCTGGGTGCCGGCGGACGCGCGCGGGTGGCAGCCCTCGAACTGCTACGCCCTGGTCGAGCCGGGCGGCGTCGTCGTCGTCGACCCGGGGCCCCGCGTGCTCGACGAGGTCGTCTGCGCCCAGCTCCAGACCCTGCTCCCGCCCGGGACGCCGCTGAGCGTGTTCCTGACGCGGGCCGAGCTCGACACGACCGGCGGCCTCGGAGCGCTGGCCCGGGCGTTCCCGATCGCCCGGCTGTACGCCGGTGGCGGCCCCAACCCGTTCGACTCGTTCGAGGCGGCCGGGGACGTCCAGCTCGGCGACCGCCGGGAGCGCATCCAGCTGGAGCGGATGCCGGCCGGCGCCGTGCCGGTCGGGCCGGGGCGGGGCCTGCAGGTCCTCCCACCCAGCATCCGGCTCCTCGCGACCTGGTGGGGCTACGACGAGCAGACGCAGACGCTGTTCACGTCGGACTCCTTCACGCACACCTGCAACGAGGTGCCGGGCGGGCCGCGGGTGCTGGACGGCACGATGCCGCCGCAGGCGGACCCGGACCGGCTGCGCAGCCACCTCACCGCGAAGTTCGCGTGGCTGCGCCACGCCAAGACCCCGGCCCTGTGGACGGACCTGCAGGAGGTCTTCCGGGAGCGCCCGGTCGCGCGCATCGCGCCCGGGCACGGCCTCGTGCTGGAGGGCGAGGACGTGGTGCAGCAGCACGTGGCGGCCGTGCTGGACGTCCTGAAGGACCTCGCCGCCTGAGCGAGGCAGCGCTCTCAGCGACCGGTCCAGCGGGCGGGCCGCTTCTCGGTGAACGCGGCCGCCCCCTCACGGGCGTCCTGCGACGCGAGGACCGGCGCCGTGATCGCGTCCTGCCGCGCGAAGCTCTCGTCGGTC
>JAOPWW010000352.1 GCA_025965495.1 Frankiales bacterium | reverse complement strand
TGCCGCACGCCCTGGCGGGGGGCTGCGGCTCGCACGACGCCGGGGCCCGGCAGGTGGCGCGCTGGCTGGCGGACCACGCCGGGCGGGACGACCGCGGGGTCGCGGTCTACGGCGCCGCCGACGACCTGCTGGGCTCGGGCCTGCGCCTGCCCTACCCGTACCTGTGGAGCCTGCCGGTGCGCACCCTCGACCCCCACCTCGCGCGGCTGCGCGCCACCGTCACCGGGCCGGACCGGGTGGAGTGGGTCGTGGTCGCCCTCCCGCTTGACGCCTGGCGGCTGGACGCCTCCGGGGCGCTGGCCCGGCAGCTGCACACCGCCTACCGGCCCGCGGCGGTCGTCTGCGGCCGGGCCGTCCTGCACCGGAGCGGCTGACCCCGCGCGGGAGCCCGTCTACCCTCGCGATCATGGAGCGCACGGACTGGCTGCTCACCCCCGCCGAGCGCGACAACCCGGCCACGGCGCTCGACCGCCGGCACGGCCCGGACGGCCCGGCCTGGACCGAGGGCAACGACGTGCGGCCCCTGGTCCACGGCAGCACCTACTTCGCCCGGCTGCACGAGGTCGTGACCGGCCTCGGTCCCGGCGACCTGCTGTGCTTCACCGACTGGCGCGGCGATCCCGACGAGCGCCTCACCGGCGAGGACGGCAGCGAGGTCGGGCAGGTGTTCTGCGCCGCTGCCGAGCGGGGTGTCGTCGTCAAGGGCCTGCTGTGGCGGTCCCACCTCGACGGACTGGCCTACAGCGCGGACGAGAACCGCCACCTCGGCAGCGACGTCAACGAGGCCGGCGGCGAGGTCCTGCTCGACCAGCGGGTCCGGCCCTTCGGCAGCCACCACCAGAAGCTCGTGGTCGCGCGGTCCGAGGAGGTGGACGTCGCCTTCGCCGGCGGGATCGACCTGTGCCACAGCCGGCGCGACGACGCCGACCACGGCGGCGACCCGCAGGGACTGCGGATGTCGCCGGAGTACGGCGACACCCCGCCCTGGCACGACGTGCAGCTCGAGGTCCGCGGACCGGCCGTGGGCGACCTCGAGACGGTCTTCCGCGAGCGGTGGGACGACCCGGCGCCGCTGGACAACCGGGCCCGGATGGCGGTGGAGCGGCGGCTGGTCAAGGGCCTCGACACCGACGCCAGCGAGCTGCCTGCCCAGGGGCCGGACCCGGAGCCGGCCGGGACGTGCACCGTGCAGGTGCTGCGGACCTACCCGGCCCGCCGCAGCCCCTACCCGTTCGCCCCGCGCGGCGAGCGCAGCGTGGCCGCCGCCTACCGCAAGGCGCTGCGACGGGCGAGGCGCTTCGTGTACCTGGAGGACCAGTACCTGTGGTCGGCCGAGGTCGCCGACCTGTTCGCCGAGGCCCTGACCCGCGAGCCCGAGCTGCACCTGGTCGGCGTCGTCCCGCGCTACCCCGACCAGGGCGGCCGCGTCGGCCGTCCGCCGAACCTGGTGGGCCGCCAGGACGCCCTCGACGTCGTGATGCGCGCGGGCGGCGACCGGGTGACGGTCTTCGACCTCGAGAACCACGTCGGGACGCCCGTGTACGTCCACGCCAAGGTCTGCGTCGTCGACGACGTCTGGACCTCCGTCGGCAGCGACAACCTCAACATGCGGAGCTGGACGCACGACAGCGAGCTGTCCTGCGCCGTCCTGGACGAGTCCCTCGACCCCCGCTCGCCGGGCGACCCCGGCGGGCTCGGGGACGGCGCCCGCCGGTTCGCCCGGGAGCTGCGCCTGCAGCTGTGGCGCGAGCACCTGGACGCGGACCACGAGGCAGGCCTCGACGACGACCTGGTCGACCCGGCCTCCGGGCTCGCCCGGCTGCGGGCCAGCGCGACCGCGCTCGACGCCTGGCACGACGGCGGCCGGGTCGGGCCGCGCCCCCCGGGACGCCTGCGGACCCACCGGGTCGACCGGCTCCCCGGGCACACGCGGGCCTGGGCCCGGCCGCTCTACCACCTGGTGGTGGACCCTGACGGACGCCCGCGCGACGGCTTCCGGCGCACCTGGCAGTAGGACCCCGAGGAGCTCCCGTGACCGACGTCCGCACCTCCCGTCCCGCGCCGACCCGCGGCCAGCGCGGCGCGGCCTGGGCCGTGCACGCCTACACGGCGACCGGGTCCGTGTTCGCCCTGCTGTTCCTGCTGGCCGGGGTCGACGGCCACCTGCGCTCGGCCTTCGGCTGGGCCGTCGCCGCGATGGTCGTCGACGGCAGCGACGGGACCCTCGCCCGCCGGGCCGACGTCAAGCGGGTCGTGCCGGAGTTCGAAGGGGCGCTGCTGGACAACGTCGTCGACTTCCTGACCTACGTCTTCGCCCCGGTCGTGGTCCTGCAGCAGAACGGCTTCCTGCCGCGTGGGGACGCCGGGCTCGTCGTCGCCGCGCTCCCGCTGCTCGCGTCCTGCTACCAGTTCTGCCGCACCGACGCCAAGACCGACGACCACCTGTTCCTCGGCTTCCCGAGCTACTGGAACGTCGTCGCCTTCTACGCGGTGGTGCTGGACCTGTCGCGGACGGCGACCGCGATCACGGTCGTCGTCTGCGCGGTCCTCGTGTTCGTCCCGATCGGGTACCTGTACCCGTCACGAGCGACGGCCTTCCAGCGCTCCAGCCTCGCGCTGGGCGTGCTGTGGGCCGTGGTCGCGACGGTGCTGCTCGTCCAGCTGCCGGACGTGAACCGCACCCTGGCCCTGCTGAGCCTGCTGTACGTCGTGCACTACGTCGTCGTCAGCCTCGAGCTGACCCGGCGCCGACGGGCCGCACGGACGGCCTGACCCAGCCCGCGTCCCTCGGCCTGCGCGGTGCCTGTGCGTGCGGGTGGAGCCGCTGCCGCCGGGGAGGCCGGACACGCCGACGGCCGGCGTCCCTCGCGGGGAGCCGGCCGTCGGGACGGGCAGGGGGGACTAGGGCTTCTTGCCGCCCTTGCCCTTGCCGCTCGCGGTCGCGCTCGGGCTGGGCGCGGCTGTGGCGGTCGCCGTGGCGACGGGGGCCGCCGGGTCGTTCGCGGCGAACAGGCCCAGGCCGCTCGCCTGGCGGGCGATCGTGCCGACGTCCTCGCGGTAGTCGCCGGCGGTCGTGGCGTAGTCCGTCTGGGGCGTGGTCACGCAGGCGCGGACGCAGCCGTCGGCGTAGCCGACCAGGACGCGGCCCGCGGCGTCGACGTCGATGTCGTTGAAGTCGAGCAGGTTGCGGCAGTTGCTGGAGCCGCCGGCGAGCCAGATGCAGCCGCGCTGCACCGGGTCGGTCGGGGTGGCGTCGACGGTGGTCCAGGTCTTGCCGGCGTCGTACGTGGTGGCGACGTACAGGTGCCAGACGCCGGTGAAGCCCGCGGCCTGGTCGCTGCCCCCGGTCGTGGTGCCGAGGAAGGCGAAGGCCGCGCGGTCGTCGTCACCGGCGATGACCTCGGGGAACTGCACGTTCTTGATGCCGAACGCCGTGCCGACGTCGACCGGGGTGCTCCAGGTGGTGCCCTTGTCGGTGCTCACGGCGATCTTCGGAGTGGAGCCGACCGCGTCGGACGCGCCGTCCTCCCAGCCGGTGTAGACGGTGCCCTTGGCGCCGACGGCGGTGGAGGGGTCGCTCTCGTCCTGGGTCGTGCTGCCGGTGACGGGCTTGACGGTCCAGGTCAGGCCGCCGTCCTGGCTCACCGAGTTCGCGACCGTGCCGTTGCAGTCGAAGTTCGGCAGGTAGGTCGTGCCGTCCGGGGCGACGCGCAGGTGGCCGTGCAGGCCGGCGCAGCCGTCGAGCAGGGCGTCGTGGGTCTTGACCGCCGGGCCGAAGGTGACGCCGCCGTCGTCGGAGCGGGCGCAGGAGGCCGCGACGTCGACCTGGGCGCAGTAGTACCAGGCGCGGCCGGCGTTCAGCGGGTTGGACAGCACGCTCAGCGACGCCGGGTAGGCGCCGGCGCCGACGGTCTGGTGGTCGAAGACGGTGCCGATGCCGCAGCCGGTCGAGGGCGTCCAGGTCGCGCCGTCGTCGGTGGTGGTCGAGCCGATCGAGCAGGCGGCGAGCAGCTGGGAGGAGTAGGTCTTCCCGGTGGCGCGGTCGGTGTGCAGGATCGGGTCGAGGCTGGTGACCGCTCCGGCGTAGCTGACGTCGCTCCAGGTCGCCGTCGCGGGGGAGGTCCTGTCGTCGAACGTGACCTTCGCCGTCTGGGTGAAGGCCTGGAACATCGCGGCGCCGGTCTTCGGGTCCACCCCGAGGGAGGGCTCGCCGGCGTCCTGGGCGAGGCCGGCGGGGGCCGTGTAGACGTCGTAGGTCGGCGCGGTCGCGCTCGTGGCGGTGGTCGCGGCGGTCCCGGCGTGGGCGAGGCCCAGGACGGAGACGACGGCGACGGCGGCGAGCGCCGGGCGGCGCAGGCGGGACAGGACGGTCACGGAGCTCCTTCGAGGGGGCGGCCCCGGCTGCAGCCCGGGGTGCAGCACTCTTCGACGCGGAGGTGCCCGGTTCCTGCCCCGACCCCGCCACGACTTCGTCGGAGCCCGAGCGCGCCCTCAGAGGTCGACGCGGTCCTCCAGGGCGGACGTCAGCAGGGCGACCAGCGCCTCGAGCTGGACGTCGACGGAGGAGCCGACCTCCTCGTCGGACCCGTCCAGGGCGCGGGCGGCCAGCCCCGCCTTGTCGTCGATGAGCTCGGCGATCCGGGCGTCGACGGTCTGCGCCGCGATGATGCGCCAGGCGGTGACGGGCTGGTCCTGCCCGATCCGGTGGACCCGGTCGATCGCCTGGGTCTGCTCGGCGGCCGTCCAGGACAGCTCGGCGAGCACGACGTTCGAGGCCACCTGCAGGTTGAGGCCGACGCCCGCGGCGGTCAGCGAGCAGACCGCGACGGCGACGTCGGGGTCGTTGACGAAGGCGTCGATGGCCTTCTGGCGGGCCCGGCTGGTCTGGTCGCCGCGGACCGACACGTAGCCGATGCCCCGCTGGGCGAACAGGTCCTCGGCCGTGTCCATGACGTCGACGTGCTTGGCGAAGAACACGACCTTGCCGACGTTGCGGGCCAGCTGCGCCGCGTAGTCGGCCGCCAGCCCCGCCTTGGCCTGGCCGATCCGCCGCATCATGCTGAACACGTTCTCGCCGTCCTGCGCGGCGTCGGTGTCCTGCCGCTCCCAGGTCGCGACCCGGCGGACCAGGTCGGCGTCGATGCCCTCGACGACGGCGCCGGCGTCGCGCGCCGCCAGGGCACTGTCGTAGCGCTTGACCAGGCGGCGGGCCAGCACGCGCTCGGCGTCGCGGACCGAGCGGCCGAGCGCCCCGTCGAGCTCCACCGGGAGGTCGGCGACGCGGCGGGCGGGGATGTCGGCGGCGACGTCGACCTTGCGACGCCGCACGATGCCCTGGTCGATGACGGCCTGGCGGGCGGCGGGGGCGAACCCCGGCTCCACCGGCGTGAGGCCGATGTCCTCCAGGGCGTCCATCAGCCGGGGGCCCGGCTCGTCGTCGTCGACCCAGCCGAGGAACTCCCAGATGGCCAGGAAGTCCTCGACGTCGTTGATGAGCGGGGTGCCGGTGAGGGCCATCAGCAGCGGCCGGACGGTCCGCTGCCGGATCCGGTCGGACAGCTGCAGGACCAGCCGCGACCGCTGCGAGGTCTTGTTCTTGATGAAGTGAGCCTCGTCGACGACCATCCCGCGGAAGCCGAAGCTGCCGAGCCAGCCGGCGTGCCGGTCCAGGACCTCGTAGTTGACGACGACGACGTCGGAGAACGCGTCGACGCTCTCGCCGTCGCCGTGCACGA
>JAOPWW010000342.1 GCA_025965495.1 Frankiales bacterium | reverse complement strand
GCGGCGACCCCGAGGCGATGCAGCTCGACGAGGACTTCCTGCGGGCGCTCGAGCACGGCTGCCCGCCGATGGGCGGCCAGGGGATGGGCATCGACCGGCTGCTCATGCTGCTGACGGGCACGGGCGTCCGCGACGTCATCCTGTTCCCCCTGGTCAAGCCGGAGGGCTAGTCACTCCGGGCCATGCGTTGACCACTCGCGCCTGCCGATCACCGGGTGTGAGCACCGGCCGCGCGCGCGTCCTGCCGGTGCTCGTCGTGCTCGCGTCCGTCGCGTACCTGACCGTCCTGCTGGTCGCCCCGGGCAGCGCTGCCGCCGTCGCCGTCGACGACGTCGGCAACCTGGCCTCGCCCCTTCTCGCCGGGGTCCTCTGCGGTCTCGCGGCCCGCCGGTGCGGCGGCTGGCTGCGCCGGTGCTGGTGGCTGCTCGCCGCCTCCGCCGTCGCCTGGGCGTCCGGCCAGGCCGTGTGGTGCTGGTACGAGCTCGTGCTGGACCGCGCCGTCCCGTTCCCGGGTCCGGCCGACGTCGGCTACCTGCTCGCCGTCCCGCTGGTGCTCGCCGCCCTGCTGTCGCACCCGCAGGCGCCCCGCCCGGTCACGGGCCGGCTGCGCCTGCTCGGCGACGGCGTCCTCGTCGGCGCCTCCCTGCTGAGCACCGCGTGGCGCGTCGTGCTGCAGGCCTCCTTCCACGCCGACGGCGTCGGCCCCGCCCAGCTGCTGGCCCTGGCCTACCCGGTCCTCGACGTCGTCCTGCTCACCGTCGTCGTCCTGCTGCTGACCCGGGCCAACCGCGCGACCGCCCGGCCGCTGCTGCTCGTCGGGGGCTGGCTCGCCGCCGGCACAGTCGGGCACCTCGTCTACGGAGCGCTCGCCCAGGCCGGGCTGTGGACCCCCGGCGGGCCGGTCGACGCCGCCTGGGGGCTCGGCTTCCTGCTGCTCGCCGCCGGTGCGCGCCTGCAGCAGCCGGTCGCCGAGGCCGAGCTCACCGTCCGCCGGCACGTCGTCCTGCGGACCCTGCTGCCGTACCTGCCCGTCGTGCTGGCGCTCGTCGCGGCCGGCGTCGACCGGGTCCGGGGCCGACCCCTCGACGGCGTCGCCGGCAGCCTGCTGGTCGTCGTCGTCGTCGTGGCGGGGGTGCGGCAGCTGACCGCGCTGCTGGAGAACGGACGCCTCACCCACCACCTCGAGGCGGTCGTCGCGGAGCGGACCGCCCAGCTGCTGCGGCTGGCCCAGACCGACCCGCTGACCGGGCTGGCCAACCGGGACCTGCTGTCGACCCGGACCCGCGAGGCCCTCGACCGCGGGCCGGTCGCCGTCGCCCTGCTCGACCTCGACGGGTTCAAGGCCGTCAACGACAGCCTCGGGCACGAGGCCGGTGACCGGCTGCTCGTCGAGGTCGCCTCCCGCCTGGACCGCGCGCTGCTGCCGGGCGAGACGGTCGGCCGTCTCGGCGGCGACGAGTTCGCCGTCGTCCTGCCCGGGGTCCGCGACGACGTGGAGGCCCTGGCCGCTGCCGACCGGCTGCTCGCCGCGGCGACCGGAACGGCCCGCGCCAGCACCCGCGAGGTCGACGTCGCCGCGAGCCTCGGCGTCGTCGTCGCCCGGCCCGGCGACAGCCCTGCGGACCTGCTGCGCAACGCCGACGTCGCCATGTACGCCGCGAAGGAGCTCGCGCCGGGCCGGCGCGAGGGGCGGGCGGGCAGCCGCCGGCTGTTCGAGCCGTCCATGCACGAGGCCGTGCTGGCGCGGGTCGACCTCGAGGCGGACCTGCGGGAGGCCCTGGCCCGCGGGCAGGTCGTGCCCCACTTCCAGCCCGTCGTCGACCTGCGGACCGGAGCGCTGCACGGCGTCGAGGCGCTGGCCCGCTGGGTCCGCGCCGACGGGACGTCGGTGCCGCCGTCGGTGTTCGTGCCGCTCGCCGAGCAGTGCGGCCTGGTCCGCCAGCTCGGGCGGTCGGTGCTGCGCGCGTCCTGCGCCGTCGTCGCCGAGTGGCACCGGGCGGTCGCGGCGGGGGAGCTCGCGTCCGCCCCGGCGCTCTCGGTGAACGTCTCGGCCGTGCAGCTGGCCTCGCCCGCGCTGGTCGACGAGGTGCGCGCGGCGCTCGCCGACACGGGCCTGCCGAGCGCGCTGCTGGTCCTCGAGATCACCGAGACCGCGGTCGTCGAGGACCCGGGCACGGCCGCGCAGCGCCTGGCCGAGCTGCGCGCCCTCGGCGTCCGGATCGCCCTGGACGACTTCGGGACCGGCTACAGCGCCCTCGGGCTGCTGCCCCGCCTGCCCATCGACGTCGTCAAGATCGACCGTGAGTTCGTGCGGGAGGTCCACCTGGGCCCGCGCGAGGCCGCGCTGTCGACGGCGGTGCTGAGCCTGGCCGCGAGCCTCGGGCTGTCGGTCGTGGCCGAGGGCGTCGAGCTGGCCGAGCAGGCCGACCGGCTCCGCGCGCTCGGGTGCCCGCTGGCGCAGGGCTTCCTGTACTCCCCGGCCCTGCCGCCGGAGCAGCTGCGGGCCCGGCTGCCCCGGGCGCTGCCCCTTCCGCGGACCTCCCCGGAGCTCCGGGCGGCATTTCCCGCCTGAATGCGCGTCCCGGCTTTGTGCGTTCTCCGCGCGCCGGTTTGCCTTTCTGTTCCCGGACCGCTTTCCTGGGTCCTTCACGGGGGTCCTCCGTGAAAGAGGCTCGGAAAGAGGAACCATGGCGCAGAAGGTCCAGGTCATGCTCGTGTGCGACCTGCACGACGACGAGACCGAGGGGACCGAGACGGTCGCGTTCGGCCTCGACGGGTCGTCCTACGAGATCGACCTGTGCGAGGAGCACGCCGCCGAGCTGCGCGACGACCTCGCCTCCTACGTGGGGGCCGCCCGGCGCGCCGGCCGCTCCGGCGGCGGGACGCCCCGCAAGGCCTCCGGCGGGGCGAAGAAGGCCTCCTCGAGCAGCTCGAACGTCTCCGAGGTCCGCGAGTGGGCCCGCCAGAACGGCTTCGAGGTCAACGAGCGGGGCCGCATCGCCAGCACGGTGCTCGAGGCCTACGAGGCGGCGCACTAGCCCCGCCCCTCCTCGGTCGGCCCGTCCCTGCTCCTGGGGCGGGCCGTCGCCGTTCGCTGGCGGCGTAGCGGGCGGGGAACGGGCGGGGCGGGGGCCCGGTTGTACGAGGAGTCCGGCGCTCCTCAGACCCCGAGCGCCGGTCGCCACGTACCCCGGTGGGATCAGACCTGCGGGGGTACCGTGCGCAAGACCTGGGTGGTCCGTCCGCCCCGTGAGGAGCGACAGCATGTTCGAGCGTTTCACCGACCGAGCCCGCCGCGTTGTCGTCCTGGCCCAAGAAGAGGCCCGGATGCTCAACCACAACTACATCGGGACCGAGCACATCCT
>JAOPWW010000338.1 GCA_025965495.1 Frankiales bacterium | reverse complement strand
CGGACGCGCCAGGGTGCGACGCACCCCGTAACGGGCATGCCCCGCTCGACCCCGACGTCTGCCCGCAGGAGGAGCCGTGACCACGCCGAGCAACCCCGACAACGACACCGACGACGACGCCACCCACGGCGGCGAGAGCGAGCAGCAGGCCAGCGGGCGCACGCCCGACATCCCGGGCAACGACAACGACGTCCCCGACGCCTGAGGCCGAGCACGCCGAAGGGCCCCGGCGCCGTGCGCCAGGGCCCTTCGGGTCGTACCAGGTCGACTAGACCGGGCGGACGTTCTCCGCCTGCGGGCCCTTCTGGCCCTGGGTGATGTCGAACTCGACACGCTGGTTCTCGTCGAGGGACTTGTAACCGTCCGTCGCGATGGCCGAGTAGTGGCAGAAGACGTCAGCGCCGCCGCCGTCCTGGGCGATGAAGCCGAAGCCCTTCTCCGCGTTGAACCACTTGACAGTGCCCTGAGCCATGCTGATCTCCTTGCAGTCGTTCGGGGTCGGCGAGTGCCTGCCCCCGGGCTGCCGGCGCGACGAGCGCCTGCGGCCTTGACCACGAACGAGCGAAGAGATGCACAGCAACCACGGCAGACGCTACACCACGATCACCCCTACCAGGGGAGTTCCACCTCGCTGCCGTGCTCGCGGAGCAGGACGAGCGCGCCGAAGACGGGCTCCGGCAGGTCCACCGGCTCGCCGCGGAGCAGGCGCAGCGCCGCCCACGGCAGGTTCACGCCGCTCGCCGCCGACTGGTAGAGCCCGGACGCCGCCCGCGTGTTCACCTCGAGCAGGCGGCAGGTCCCGCCGCCGTAGCGGACCTGCACGTTGGACAGGTAGCGCAGCCCGTGGGCCCGGACCAGCGTCGCGGCGATCGCCAGCGCCGCCTCGTCCCGCACCAGGTGCCGGGTCCAGACCGGCCCGCCCTTGCCGCGCGGGACCGCCGCCAGGACCTCGCCGTCGTCGGACAGCACGTCGACCGACAGCTCCTCGCCGTCGAGGTGCTCGCAGACCAGCAGCGGCGGGACCTGACCCGCCGCCTCGATCCGCCGGGCGACGTCGTCGGGGTGGACCCGGGCCGACGGCTCGGCCAGGAGGTCGTCGTAGCCGCCGACGGTCTCGTCCAGCACGCGGAACCCGCGCCCGCCGTGGTCGACGGCCGGCTTGGTGCAGACGCCGAGCCCCTGCGCGCGGAGCGCCGCGTACGCCGTCCGGAACCCGTCGACGTCGGTGACGACGTGCGTCTGCGGCACGGGCACGCCCAGGGCGACGGCGTCGGCGTGGGCAGCGGCCTTGTCGGCCAGCACCTCGACGCTCCGCGCCGGGCTGACCATGACGCGGACCCCGGCCGCGGTGAAGCGGTCGACGGCGCGCGCGACGGCGAGCTGCTCCCGCTGGGGCACGAACACGTCGATCCGCCGCTCGGCGCAGACCGCGAGCGCGTGCTCCACCCAGTCCTCGCCCGTCAGCTGCGCGGGCTCGGGGAAGGCGTCGTCGCAGGCCTGCAGGAACGGGGTGCTGCGCAGGGTGTGGCTGCCGGTGACGTGCAGGTCGACCCCGTCGGCCGCAGCGCCCTCCCGCAGCTGCCCGATCAGCTGGTAGGTGCCGCGGTACGCCTCGTTGAACCACAGCCTCATGGGCACAGGAAAGCAGTGGACCGGGCCCGCAGGCTGGAGCTCCACCACCGAGAGCACCAGGACAGAGAGGCAGGACATGACCGCCAGGCAGGTCGCTCCCCGGCTGCTGAGCTGGGCCAGCGACGTCGAGCAGGCCACTGTCGACCAGGCGGCCCGCACGGCACGGCTCCCCTTCGTCGAGGGCCACGTCGCCCTCATGCCGGACGCCCACGTCGGGCTCGGCTCCACCGTCGGCTCGGTCGTCCCGACCCGCGGGGCGGTCATCCCGTCGTGCGTCGGCGTGGACATCGGCTGCGGGATGGTCGCCTCCGAGACGACGCTGACGGCCTCCGACCTCCCCGACGACCTCGGCGCCCTCATGCCGCTGGTCGCCGCCCGGGTCCCGGCCGGCGTCGGGCAGGCCCACGCCGAGCCCGTCGCGCAGGAGCAGCTGGCGGCGCTGGGCCGGCCGGCGACCGAGCTGTCGGGCAGGCAGGCGAGGACGGCCGCGACGCAGTTCGGCAGCCTCGGCTCGGGCAACCACTTCGTGGAGGTCTGCCTCGACGAGCGCGACCGGGTCTGGACCGTCCTGCACTCGGGCTCGCGCGGGATCGGCAACCAGCTCGCCCAGCGGGCGATCGCCGAGGCCAAGGGGCTGATGAAGCAGCGCTTCATCGAGCTCGAGGACCCCGACCTCGCCTACCTCGTGCAGGGCGAGGAGTCCTTCGCGCGGTACGTCGCGGACATGCTCTGGGCGCAGCGGTACGCCTTCGGCAGCCGCGCGGTGATGGGCGAGCGGGTGCTGGCGAGCCTGTTCGAGGTCGTGGGGCACGGCGAGCACGTGCGGACCATCAACTGCTTCGCCGGGGAGACCGAGGTCATCACTCGTCACGGCACACGGCCGATCGAGGCGCTGGCCGGCGGCGTCCACGAGCTGCTGACCGCAGGCGGTGCCTGGGTGAAGGCGCCGGTCCAGGCCTTCGGCCGTCAGGAGGTGACCGAGCTGGTCCTGAGCCGGTCCGGCGTCACCAAGACGATCCGGGCGACTGCGGACCACCGGTGGCTGCTGCGGTCCCGCCGCGACATCGAGCACGAGCGGACGACGTCGGAGCTGCGCGCGGGTGACCGTCTGCAGTTCAGCTTCCCGAAGCGCGTCGACGCGCTGACCGTGGACCTGACGGCCGCCGCGCGCGGCTTCGTGTTCGGCGACGGCAGCGTCACGTCCGCCAACCGCTCCTGCGCGAACTTCTGCGGCGGGAAGGACGAGCAGTTGCTGCCGCTGTTCCAGGGACTCGGGAGGCCTGCGCGCCGCTACGAGGGCCTGGTGAGGGTGAACGGGCTCCCGCGGGTGTGGAAGACCGAGCGACCGGCTCTCGACAGCGCCCCGGAGGTGCTGTACGGCTGGCTTGCCGGCTACTTCGCGGCCGACGGCGACGTGGACAAGACCGGGCGCCCGACCTTGTCATCGAGCCGTCTCCAGGACCTGCAGTTCGTCCGGCTGCTGTGCCAGACGATCGGCGTCGGCACCTTCGGCATCCGCAGCCGCCTCCGCAAGGGCTACGGCGAGGAGCCGAGCGCCCTCCACCTGGTGGGACTCATGCGCGGCGACCTGGACGAGACCTTCTTCCTGGTCGCGGCACACCGCGAACGCTTCCGTCTGGGGGCGAGCGCTGCCGAGCGGCGGGGGTGGAACGTGGTCAGCACCCGCCCGACGGGCGAGACGACCGAGGTCTACTGCGCGGTCGTCGACGGCACCCACTCCTTCACCCTGGCCGACAACATCCTCACCCGGAACTGCCACCACAACTTCACCCAGCTCGAGCACCACGGCGGCAAGGACCTGTGGATCACCCGCAAGGGCGCGATCAAGGCCGCCGCCGGCGACGAGGGCGTCATCCCCGGGTCGATGGGGACGCGGTCCTACATCGTGTCCGGCAAGGGCAACCCGTCGTCGTACACGTCGTGCTCGCACGGCGCCGGACGGCGGATGTCCCGGACGGCAGCGCGCAAGACGCTGACCGTCGACAGCCTGCGGGCGTCGATGTAGGGGCGGACGTGGAACGACGACGCCGCCCGGCAGCTGCTCGACGAGCACCCGGACAGCTACAAGGACATCGACCGGGTGATGGCCGACCAGACCGACCTGGTCGCCGTCCAGCACGTCCTGCGGCAGGTCTTCAACTACAAGGGCTGGTAGCCCTTCGAGTTGCGGGTACACCGGAACCATGGTGGAGGAGCGGGCGCAGCAGGAGCGGGTCGAGGTCGACCTGCCGTCGGACCTGTCTGCGCCCGGCTCTGCCCGTCGCGCCGTCCGCCCGCTGCTGCTGCGCTGGCGGCTCGGCGAGCTGTGCGAGCCGGTGCTGCTGACGGTCAGCGAGCTGGTCACGAACGCCGTCCGGTACGGCCGCGCGCCCGTCCGGCTCAGCATGCGGCGCTGCGCGCGCGGGGTGGCGGTCGGCGTGCACGACGGCGTGCTGCCGCTCCCGGCCCG
>JAOPWW010000294.1 GCA_025965495.1 Frankiales bacterium | reverse complement strand
CCGAGCAGGGACAGCGCGATGACGCTCTTGCCCGAGCCCGGTCCCCCGACGACGACGACAGCCTGCTTGTGCGCCCCCCTGCGGGACCGCTCGAGGGCGCGCAGGACGAGGCTGTACGCGACCTGCTGCTCGGCCTGCAGCCGGAACACCTCCCGCGTCTGCACCTCCTCGGCCGCGAGAGCCAGGAGCTGACGGCTCGGCCGGACGGCGCTCCCGAGCAGGCGGTCGGCTGCCTCGGCCCCGCGCACGCCCGGCGCCAACCGGGTCTGGAGGTAGTCGAGGAACTGGCCTCGGCGCTGCCCGGTGAACAGCCGACCGAACGCGTCCTCCGGAAGGTCGAACAGGTCGGCGACCGACAGGTCTGTCGCGTTGTGCAGGTACGCGACCCCCGCGAGCGGGTCACGCAGGTCCTCCAGCGTCGCGAGGAAGTCCTCCAGGTGCCCGCAGTACCGACGCACCTGCTCCGCGGGATGGAGCCGCGTCCCGCCGCTACCCGGGACGCTGCACAGCTCCGTGGAGTCCTCGAGCAGGTGCGCGTCGCTCCACTGCTTCAGCTCGACGACGACGTACGAGGGCTCGCCGGTCGTGGGGTGGACCCCGCAGAGCACGACGTCCGCCCGCTTGCTCGTCAGCGGCAGCTGGTGCTCGACCAGTACCTCGACGTCGTCCAGTCCCGCCTGGACCAGGTCGGCGGACAAGACGTGCAGGCTCCGCTCCCAGGCCCGGACCTCACCAGGAGAGGGTCGCTGACCGATCTGGTAGCCGTACTGCTCCACGAGGACGAGCGTCAGGCTGTTGTCGAGCACCTGCGCGCGGAACTGCGACGCGGCAGCGCGGTACAGCGGCACGACGAGACCCCGGAGACAGGCAAGAGCGACTGTCTGCGGGTAGGAGCTCGTCGGGTGGTGCTGACTCGCTCGGCGGGCCGCAGTGCGTGAACGGGGTGAATGTAGTCGGACACCTCGCCCGGCTGAGCCTGCCGGGCAGACGACGCGCCCGGTCGCCGCAGCTGCCCTGTGACCTCGAGAGTGTGAAGCTGCCCGGGTGACGTTCCCCGAGGGCCTGTACGAGTCCGTCGTGACGGACCAGCTCCTCGCTGGGCTCGGCACCGAAGGCGCGCTCACGCCGGAGTTGCGTGACGTCGAGGCGGCAGAAGCGCCCGCGGCCCTGGCCGGCTACCTGTCCGACGTCGTGCGCGACGCCCTCCTCCGGGCGCCGGACGCGGAGCGTGTCGAGCTCGCGAACTCCGTGCTCGCGGCCCTCGGGCGGTCCGACACCGTCCTGCCTGGCCCTCGTCAGCTCCTCGCACTCCGCCGGCCCGTCGCGCCCGGCGTCTGGGCGCTGACCAGCCGGCCGCAGACCCCGCTGTCCCAGCCCGCGCTGCTCACGAACGCCCGGGGCGAGCCCAGCATGGGGACGGAGCTCACCGCGGAACTGGACAGTGCAGACGACGTCGACCTCCTCTGCGCCTTCGTGAAGTGGAGCGGCCTGCGCCTCGTCGAGCCCGCCCTGCAGCGTCTGGTGCAGCGCGGTGGCCGACTGCGGGTCGTCACCACGACCTACATCGGCGCGACGGAGCGCGAAGCGCTGGACCGCCTCGTGCAGGGGCTGGGCTCCGAGGTCCGTATCAGCTACGCCACGACCTCCACGCGGCTCCACGCGAAGGCCTGGCTCTTCGAACGTCGGTCCGGCTTCTCGACGGCCTACATCGGGAGCTCGAACCTGAGCCGGGCCGCCTTGCTGGACGGCCTCGAGTGGAACGTGCGGCTGGCTGCTGGCAGCACGCCCGAGCTGTTCAGCAAGTTCCGCGCCACCTTCGAGTCCTACTGGGCCGACGACGCCTTCGAGTCCTACGACCCCGTCCGTGACCGCGACCGCCTCGACGACGCCCTGCTCGCGGCGCGCGGCGCACCGGGCTCGTCCACGACCTTGTTGAGCGGTCTGGAGGTCCGGCCCTACCCCCACCAGGCCGAGATCCTCGAGCGGCTCGACGTGGAGAGGGTCGTCCACGACCGGCACCGCAACCTCGTGGTCGCTGCGACGGGCACGGGCAAGACGGTGATCGCAGCCCTGGACTACCGCCGGCTCGGCGAGAAGTCGCTGCTCTTCATCGCTCACCGGAGAGAGATCCTCGAGCAGAGCCGAGCCGTCTACCGGAACGTCCTCGGCGACGGCAGCTTCGGGGAGCTGTACGTCGGTGGCGCACGCCCCGAGCGTTGGCGACACGTGTTCGCGAGCATCCAGTCCCTGTCGGCATACGGGGTGGAGCAGCTCCCCCCGGAGCACTTCGACGTCGTCGTGCTCGACGAGTCGCACCACATGGAGGCGTCGACCTACCGCTCGCTCCTGGCTCGCCTTCGTCCACAGGAGCTGCTCGCCCTGACCGCGACGCCGGAGCGGGCCGACGGGGTCGACATCGCGGAAGAGTTCTTCGACGGCCATGTGGCTGCCGAGCTGCGCTTGTGGGACGCCCTGGCCGCCGACCTGCTCTGCCCGTTCCACTACTTCGGGGTCGCGGACGGGACGGACCTGTCGTCCGTGACGTGGCGGCAGGGCGAGTACGACGTCGCGATGCTGGAGCAGGTCTACACCGGAGACGACGCGCGGGTGCGGGTCGTGTTGCGCGCTCTGGCTGACAAGGTCGTCGACGTAGCGTCCATGCGAGCCCTCGGCTTCTGCGTGAGCAAGTCGCACGCCGCGTTCATGGCCGACCGGTTCCGCCGCGCCGGCATACCCGCGCTCAGCGTGGACGCCGACACCCCCTCGGACCAGCGCTGCGAGGCCCTGCAGGCCCTCCGCGAGCGCCGAGTGAACGTCCTGTTCGCGGTCGACCTGTTCAACGAGGGGCTGGACCTGCCCGACGTCGACACGCTCCTCCTGCTTCGCCCCACGGCCTCATCCACCGTGTTCCTGCAACAACTCGGACGCGGGCTGCGCCGCACCCGAGACAAGGCTGTTCTCAGCGTCCTGGACTTCATCGGGCAGCAGCGGCGAGAGTTCCGGTTCGACCGGCGCTACACGGCTCTCACCGGTCTCACCCGCCACGTCCTGGCTGACCAGGTGTCACAAGGCTTTCCGTACCTGCCTCCCGGCTGCCAGGTCCTGCTCGACCAGGTCACCCAGGACCAGGTGCTCACTTCGCTCCGTGCCCGCCTGCGCCTCACGCGGCGCCAGCGGGCGGCGGACGCGGCGACCGTGGGCAGCGTCGAGCTGCGCAGCTACCTCCAGGTCGCTTCGGCCGATCTGCCCGACGTCTACAAGGGCGGCTCGTGGACGGGCCTGCTGCGGGCCGCCGGACTGCCGTGCCTCGAGCCCGGTCCCGCCGAGGGCCCGCTGCTGGCCAGGGTCGCCGCCCTGCTCCACGTCGACGACCAGGAACGGGTCGACGCCTACACGCGTCTGGTGTCCAGTGAGCACCGCTACGAGGACCTGCCGCCGCGCGACCAGCGGTACGCGCGGATGCTCTTCTTCACGCTGTGGCCGGACAAGGGCGGCTTCCCGTCGTACGACGACGGCCTCCGGCACCTGCGGGCTCACCCCGCGGTGTGCGAGGAGCTGCGTCAGGTCTTCGCCCTCGGACTGGAGCGCGCCGCCCACGTGCCGGTCCGCCTACCGGGCGAGGTCACGTTGGCCACGCACGCGCGGTACCGCCGGGAGGAGCTCCTCGCGGCTCTCGACTGGGCTTCGCTCGAACGGTCTGCTCGGGGGAACATCACTGGAGTGGCTTGGGCGGAGGCGACGCAGACCGACGCCCTCATGGTCAACCTGCGCAAGAGCGAGCGCGCCTTCTCCCCCACCACGATGTACCGGGACTACGCGCTCACCGACCGGCTCTTCCACTGGGAGTCGCAGAACGCGACCTCGACCTCCTCACCGGCAGGTCAGCGGTACCTGCACCACGAGGAGCGGGGTAGTTCGGTGCTGCTGTTCGTGCGGGACACACCGACCGACGAGCTGGGCGCCGCGCCGTTCCTGCTGCTCGGGCCGGTGCGTTACGTGGAGCACAGAG
>JAOPWW010000284.1 GCA_025965495.1 Frankiales bacterium | reverse complement strand
CCAACCTGCTGCTCGCCGACGAGATCAACCGGACGCCCCCCAAGACCCAGGCGTCGCTGCTGGAGGCGATGGAGGAGCGGCAGGTCACGGTCGACGGCCAGGCGCAGCCGCTGCCCGACCCCTTCGTCGTCGTCGCGACGCAGAACCCGGTCGAGTACGAGGGCACCTACCCGCTGCCCGAGGCCCAGCTCGACCGCTTCCTGCTCAAGCTCTCCGTGCCGCTGCCCGAGCGCGACGACGAGGTCAAGGTGCTCACGGCCCACGACCAGGGCTTCGACCCGCGCGACCTGTCCGGGCTGACCGCCGTCGCCGGGCCGGCCGAGCTCGCCGCCGGCCGGCTCGCCGTGCGCCAGGTGTCGGTCGCCCCCGAGGTGCTCGGCTACGTCGTCGACGTCTGCCGGGCCACCCGCACCTCGCCGTCGCTGCAGCTCGGCGCCTCCCCCCGCGGCTCGACCGCGCTGCTCGCCACCTCCAAGGCCTGGGCCTGGCTGTCCGGCCGCGACTACGTGACGCCCGACGACGTCAAGGCGCTGGCCCGTCCCACGCTGCGCCACCGGGTGTCGCTGCGGCCCGAGGCCGAGCTCGAGGGCGTGACGGCGGAGGGCGTGCTCGAGGGCGTGCTGTCGTCGGTGCCCGTCCCGCGCTGATGGCCCGCTAGGTGGCGCTCACCGGCAGGGCCGCCCTGCTGGCGCTGCTCGCCCTGGTCCCCGTCGTGCTGGTCCCGTCCCGGGTCACGGTCCTCGTCCTGACCCTGGCCCTGCTGGTCGCCGTCGGGGTCGACGTCGCGCTCGCCGGACCGGTGTCCGCGCTCCGGCTGTCCCGGTCGGGGTCGACCGCCTGCCGGCTCGGCGAGCCCGCCTCCGTCGACCTCGCCCTGGTCAACACCGGGACGCGCCGGGTGAAGGGGGTGCTCCGCGACGCGTGGGTTCCGTCGGCCGGCGCCACCCCGCGGGTCCGCCCGCTGGACGTGCCGCCCGGGGAGCGGCGGGTGCTGACGACGTCGCTGCTGCCGACCCGACGCGGAGACCGGCGGCCCGACCGGGTCACGGTCCGGTCCGTCGGGCCGCTGGGGCTGGCCGCCCGGCAGGGCCGCCACGAGGTGCCGTGGCGGGTCCGGGTGCAGCCGCCGTTCACGTCGCGCAGGTTCCTGCCGGAGAAGCTCGCCAAGCTCCGCCAGCTCGACGGCCTCGTCGCCGCCCGGGTCCGCGGCCAGGGCACCGAGTTCGACTCCCTGCGCGAGTACGTCGAGGGCGACGACGTCCGCTCCATCGACTGGCGGGCGACCGCCCGGCGCTCCGAGACGGTCGTGCGCACCTGGCGGCCCGAGCGCGACCGCCGTCTGCTGCTCGTGCTCGACACCGGCCGCACCTCCGCCGGCCGGGTCGGCGACGCCCCGCGCCTGGACGCCGCCCTCGACGCCGCCCTGCTGCTGGCCGCGCTCGCCGTCCGGGCCGGCGACCGGGTCGACCTGCTCGCGCTCGACCGCGAGCTGCGAGGGTCCGTCGAGGGCGCCGGCCGCGACGACGTCCTGCCGCGCCTGGTCGACGTCATGGCCGGGCTCGAACCCGCTCTGGTGGAGAGCGACGGGCGCCGGATGGTGTCGGAGGTCCTGCGCCGGACCCGGCGTCGTTGCCTCGTCGTGCTGTTCACCTCGCTGGACACCGCGCCGCTCGAGGAGGGCCTGCTGCCGGTGCTGGGGTCGCTCACCGCGCGGCACACCGTCGTCCTGGCCGCCGTCGCCGACCCGCGCGTCGAGGAGATGGCGGCGCTGCGCGGCGACGCCGGGGCGGTGTACGACGCCGCGGCGGCCGAGCGGGCCCGGGGCGAGCGCGGCCGGCTGACCGCCCTGTTGCGGCGGCGCGGGGTCGAGGTCGTGGACGCTCCCCCGGCCACGCTGGCCCCCTCCGTCGCCGACGCCTACCTCACGCTGAAGGCGGCCGGGAAGCTGTGAGCGACGTGCTCGCGCAGCTCGCCGCGACGGCGTGGCCGGCCCGGGAGCAGGTCGAGCTCGGCGGCTGGCTGCTGCGGGCCTCGGCGGGGGTCACGATGCGGGCGAACAGCGCCCTGCCGCTCACCGACTCCCCGGCGCCCCTGGACGACCTGCTCGGCGCCGTCGAGGACTTCTACGACGCCCGCCTGCTGCCCCCGCGCGTCCAGGTCACCGACCTCGGGCTCGACGCGGAGCTCGACGCCCGCGGCTGGACCGCCTCCCACGACACCGACCTGCTGGTCGGCCCGCTGCCCGACGTCGCCGGCTCGGCCGTCGTCGGGGAGCTCGACGTCGACTGGCTGGACGCCTGGTGGGCGCTCGACAGCCGCGGCGGGGGCGCCGCGGAGCGGGAGGTCGCGACGTCGATGCTCGGGCTCGTGCAGCACCCCGTCGGCTACGCGCAGGTCCGGCGCGAGGGCGCCGTCGTCGGGGTGGCCCGGGGGGTCGCCCAGGGGCCGTGGCTCGGGGTGTTCCAGGTGGGGGTCCTGCCGGCGCACCGGCGCGGAGGCCTCGGCCGGGAGCTGCTGTCCGCGCTGTGGGCCTGGGGCGAGGAGCAGGGCACGACGACGGCCTACCTGCAGGTCGGCCGGGACAACCCGGGGCGCGGCCTCTACGCCGGGATGCAGGTGGCGGGGTCCTACCGGTACCGGACGCGCCCGGCTCCGTCTCGTTAGCCTGCGCCCGTGACCGACCTGCTGCCGAGCACCGCCGCCCGCCTGCTGCCCCTCGTCGCCCGGGTCCAGCGCGACGGCCGTGCCCCGTCGCTGGTGGCCGGCGTCGTCCGGGACGGGCAGCTGGCGTGGTCGGCCGGACGCGGCGACGTCGCCGAGCCGCACGCCGACGTGCAGTACCGCCTGGGCTCGATCACCAAGCCGCTGGTGGCGCTGGCCGTGATGCGGCTGCGCGACGCGGGGCGGCTCGGCCTCGACGACCCGCTCGAGCAGCACCTGCCGGGCACGCCGTACGGGCAGCGCACGGTCGGCCAGCTGCTGTCGCACACCGCCGGGCTCCGGGCAGAGGCCCCGGGCGACTGGTGGGAGCGCGTTTCCGGGCTCGACTGGCCGGGCATGTCGTCGCAGCTGACCGCCGACGACGTCCCGCACGCCGCCGGCCGGCGCTTCCACTACTCGAACCTGGGCTACGGCACCCTCGGCGAGCTGGTCGCACGGCTGCGCGGACGACCGTGGACCGACGTCGTGCGCGACGAG
>JAOPWW010000276.1 GCA_025965495.1 Frankiales bacterium | reverse complement strand
TCCCCTCGACGAAGTCCTCGACCCGGTTCCCGACGGCGCCGACGGCGTCGACGGCCATGTCCTCGGTGACGACGCTCGAGACCTGGGCGAAGTGCTGCGGGCTGGTCAGCACCTGCATGTGCTCGCCCGGGACGGCCTGGTGCGGCCACAGCCGGTGGACGGTCTCGCGAGCCCTCGCGACGTCGTCGGACCAGCAGACCTTGACGCCGGCGTGGGTCGGGCCGGTCCCGCCCTTGCTGCGGTACAGCTCGACCAGCTCGGCGGCCGGCTCGACGTTCATGTACCCGTCCCCGATCTTCGCCGCCAGCTCGGTCGCCTTGGGCCCGAAGCCGCTCACCAGCACCGGGACCGGCTGCTCCGGCACGCTGTAGAGCCTCGCGGTGTCGACCGTGTAGTGGGTGCCGCGGTGGCGCACGACGTCGCCCGCCCAGAGCTGACGCATGACGTCGACCGCCTCCTCGAGCATCTCCATCCGCACCTCGGCCGTCGGCCAGGCGTCGCCGAACACGTGCTCGTTGAGCGCCTCACCGGTCCCGACGCCGAGGCCGAACCGCCCCTCGAACAGGACCTGCGTCGTCGCCGCGGCCTGGGCCAGGACCGCCGGGTGGATGCGGACCGTCGGGCAGGTGACCGCCGTGTAGCAGCGGACCCGCTCGGTGCGGGCGGCGATCGCCCCGAGGACCGACCAGACGAACGGCGCCTGCCCCTGGGCGTCGAGCCACGGGTGGTAGTGGTCGCTGATCCAGAGCGTCTCGAAGCCGGCCGCCTCGGCCCGCACGGCGTTCTCGACGAGGGCGCGAGGCGCCTGCTCCTCGCTGGACAGGAAGTAGCCGAAGGTCGTCATGGCCGCGCCGTACCCCGAGGTGCGCGACGTCACCCGGGGGGTAGGCGTCCGCCCACAACCCGGCCGCTACCCTCGGCGCTCGCCCGCTCCAGACCCCCTGTCGCGGGCGGGCACAACGCGGCGCCCCCTCGCGTTGTGCAGCCCGCCGACGCGGACGCACGACGACCCGCTCCGCTCCTGTCACCACCGACTCGCTCCGCTCCTGTCCGCATTGACTCGCTCCGCTCCTACGCACGACCAGACTGAGAGGCCCGCCCCATGGCCACCGACTACGACCAGCCCCGCCGCTCCGACGCCGACGAGCCCGAGGACAGCCTCGAGGAGCTCAAGGCCCGCCGGGCGGAGGCGCAGTCCAGCAGCGTCGACGTCGACGAGGCCGACCTGAACGAGGCCCTCGAGCTCCCGGGCGCCGACCTGTCCGGCGAGGAGCTGACGGTGCGCGTCCTGCCGAAGCAGAGCGACGAGTTCACCTGCTCGTCCTGCTTCCTGGTCCACCACCGCAGCCAGCTCGCGTCCGACACGAACGGCACGCTCATCTGCAAGGAGTGCGACTAGCCGCCATGACGTCGCCGTCGCCCGCCGTCCTGCCCTCGCCCGCGCTCGACCCTGCCGACGTCGTCCTGGCGCAGCTCGCCGGGCTCCAGCGCGAGCCGCACGACGACGTCGACGGCTACGGCGAGGGGCTCGTGGCGGCGTGGGAGTTCGCCTCCCCGGGCAACCGGGAGGCGACCGGCCCGCTCGCCCGCTTCGCAGGCATGCTGCGCAACGAGGCCTACCGCGGTCTGCTCGGCCACCGCGCCGTGCAGCTCGGGCCGGTCCAGGAGGACCGCGGGCAGGCGCAGGTGGAGGTGCTGGTGGTGACGGCGGACGACCGGACCGAGGGCTACACGTGGGTCCTCGGTCGGCAGACCGACGCGCCGTACGCCGGCTGCTGGATGACCGACGGCGTGGTGCGCCACCCGGACCGCGGATGAGCGGCGGTGAGCTGGTCCCCCGCGAGGAGCTCGGCGTCCTCGTCGGACAGCTGTCCGAAGAGGGCCTGGACACCCGCTCCCGGGCGCGGCTGCTCACCCGCCTGACCCGGGCCCTCGCGGGCGGCCTGCGCAGCGCCGGCGCCCGCGCGGTCGCCTCCGGGGCGTACCTCACCGACGTCGTCAGCGGGATGGCACCGCACCTGCCCGTGCGCGACCTGGTGACCCTGCGCGAGCACCACGGCGGGCTGTCCGGGGACGCGCTCGCCGACGCCCTGGTCGCGCAGGCGTCCCGCACGACGGCCGCCATCGGCGCGGCCGGCGGCGCCCTCGCCTCGGCGGAGTCGCTCGCTCCGCCGTCGTTGCTGGCCGCGCCCGTCCAGCTCGTGGCCGAGACCGTGGCGGTCGTCGCGGTCGAGCTCAAGCTCGTCGCCGAGCTGCACGTCGTCTACGGCCGCACCCCGACGGGCAGCGCCCCCCAGGTCGGGGCCGCCTACCTGCAGTCCTGGGCGGGCAAGCGAGGGCTCGACATCACCGGCGGTCCGCCGACCCTCGGGGCCGTCCTCGGCACGGCCGCCCGCCAGCAGCTGCGCGCCCGGCTGGTGCGGCGGCTCGGCCGGAACGTCTCCACGCTGGCGCCGTTCCTGGCAGGGGCGCTCGCCGGGGCGGAGCTCAACCGCCGGGAGACCAAGAACCTCGGCGACTCCCTGCTGCGGGACCTGCACAAGAAGCGCTAGGCAGGGCCGTCCGGTCGGCGTCGGACCACCCGCACGACGTCCTGAGTGCGCGCAGCCCTGGACCGACGGGGACGACCTTCCCGCGGCGGTCGCAAGATGTGGCTCTTCGGCCGGTCTGCGCTCCGACTTGAGCCCCCGTTCGAGTGAACGGCCCTCCAGCGCGACCGCGAGGTGCGACGGTCCGCCCGCCGCCTCAGCGCGGCCGTCCGGCAGCCCCGCCGGACGCAGCCAGGAAGGACGCCATGTCCCGTCTCCGCACCCGTCGTCTCCTCGTCCTGTGCGTCGCCACGTCCACCGCGGCGGCGCTCACCGGAGCGCTCGCCGTCTCCACCACCGGCGCGGCAGTCGCCCTGCCCGCCGCCGCCGACTCCACCGCCGGACTGTTCGCGGCCGCCTCCTCGGGCCGGGCCGCCTCCCTCGCATTCGGCCGTGAGGAGGCGAAGGGGGAGGCCGAGGGCCCCGGCAGAGGGGTCGAGGCGGAGCGCTACAGCGACCGCGCCTACCCCCGCGACACCATCGACTACGCGCAGTCCAAGGGCGCACAGGCCTCCTACGCGAAGCTGCCGAAGAAGCGCAGCAGCGGGACCGTCGCCTCCGGCACCGGCTCGGGCGGCTCGACGCCGTCGGGCACCTGGACCGGGCTCGGTCCCGCCGACAGCACCGTTCCCGCGGTCCTCACGGACGGCGGGGTGCAGACCCGCGCGGCCGGGCGCACCACCGCCCTCGCGGTGACCAGGAAGGGCAGCAGCGGCCACTACCTGTTCGCCGGGGCTGCCGGGGGCGGCGTCTGGCGCAACGCCGACCCGACGGGTCCCGCTGACGCCCAGACCTGGACCGCTCTGCCGACGGGGCTCACCAGCGGTGCGATCGGCTCGCTGTTCTACGACGACAAGGCGGACGTCCTCTACGCCGGCACCGGCGAGCCCAACGGCTCCGGTGACAGCGAGGCCGGGCGCGGCCTGTTCCGGCTGAAGGACGCCAGCACCGGCGCGAGCACCTGGGCGCTGGTGCCCGGCAGTGCGACGACCGTCACCGAGGGCGGTGTCGTCAAGCCGCGCATCGCGCTGGACCGCGGCATCGGGAGCGTCTACGCCTCGGGTCAGCACCTGCTGATCGGCGTCACCCAGGCTCGTCACGGCTCCTCCTCCGTGAACGGCGGGCGCAAGACGCCGCCGAACGCCGACCGCATGGGCCTCTACGAGTCGACGGACGGCGGCGCGTCGTTCGCCCGGGTCCTGTCCCCGCTGAGCGACGACACCTGGTTCCAGGGCGGCGTCACCTCGGTCCAGGCCGACCCGCGCCCCGGGAAGCAGGACACCCTCTACGCGTCGGTGCAGGGAAGTGGGCTCTACCGGCGTGCCTCGGGGACGACGAGCTGGACGCAGATCTACACGACCACCAACCCGCAGGACAGCCTCGGCGGCCGCATGGAGTTCGCGCTGGCCGCGCTCGGGGGCGGCAAGCTGCGGATCTACCTGGGCGACGAGTCTCCCGACCAGGGCGTGTCCTTCCTCGTGCGGACCGACGACGCCGACGCCGTCACCCCGAAGACCTGGACGTCGCTGTCCGACCAGGTCCCCGGCACCCCCGGCTACGCGTCCTGGCACTTCTGCGGTGACCAGTGCGGCTACGACGAGGTCGTGGTCAGCCCGCCCGGTCTCCCGGACGTGGTCTACATCGCCGGGCAGATGCAGTACGACGAGGTCGGCAACCGCTCCAACGGCCGCGCCGTCCAGGTCAGCCGCGACGGCGGGAAGACCTTCAACGACCTGACCCAGGCCGCGGTCGGTGGCGGGAAGTACCAGGCCCTGCACCCGGACCACCACGCCCTCGCCTTCGTGCCCGGCACGAACGGCACCAGCATCTACAACGGCTCCGACGGCGGCGTCGTGCGCATCGACGCCACCCCTGCCGACCAGAGCGGGCGCTGCGCGACCCGCGCTCTGGGCAGCCTCGAGCAGCAGTGCCGACAGTGGTTGAGCGGCGCCGCGACGTCCATCACGACCCTGAACAAGGGCCTGGACACGCTGCAGTTCCAGAGCCTGTCCACGAACCAGAAGGGGGACCTGCTCGGCGGGACCCAGGACAACGGCACCTGGTCCCGGGCGGGCGGCAAGCCCTGGTTCGAGACGATCTACGGCGACGGCGGCCAGTCCGGCATCGACAAGGACGGCACGACCCGCGTGCACACCTACTACGCCGCCAGCCCGGACGTGAACTTCGGCGGTGACCGGCCCGAGGACTGGTACTGGATCGGTGACCGGCTCTACAACAGCCGGGAGGCGCAGTCCTTCTACATCCCGATCATCACCGACCCGGCGGTGTCGAAGACCTTCTACGCCGGTCTGCAGCACGTGTGGCGGACCAAGGACGCCGGCGGTGACCCTGCCTACCTCAAGGCCAACTGCGCCAACTTCGGCGGTGACGGCCGCGGGTACACCGGCGCGACGTGCGGCGACTGGGAGCCCCTCGGTGGCGGCACCGGTGGCACGCAGGGCAACGCCGACACTGGCAACAGCGGTGACCTGACCAGCCCCGTCTACGGCAGCGACCGGGCCGGGCAGTTCGTGGTCGCCACCGAGCGGGCGCCCTCGGACACCGGGACGCTGTGGGCGGCGACCCGCACTGGCCGCGTGTTCGTCAGCAAGAACAGCGCTGCCGAGCCGGCCCAGGCCGTCAAGTTCAGCCGCATCGACACCCCGCAGACGCCCGGCCGCTTCGTCAGCGGCATCAGCGTCGACCCCGCGGACCCGAACCACGCCTGGGTCTCCTACAGCGGCTACTCGGCGTACGCCGCCGGCGGCCACGTCTACGAGGTGCGGTTCGACCCGGCCAGCAGCACGGCGCGCTGGACCGACCTGTCCTACGACCTCGGCGACCAGCCGGTCACCGACGTCGTCCGCACCGCCAACGGTGATCTCTACGCCTCGACCGACTCGGGCGTGGCCCACCTCAGCAGGGGCGCGAGCGGCTGGGACCAGACGTCCGGTGACCTGCCGATCGTCGCCGTCTACGGCCTGACCCTCGCGGCCGACGGCCGAGTGCTGGCCGCCACGCACGGGCGAGGGGCGTGGGCTCTGACTCCGACCGGCTGACCCGACCGCACCACGTCCGCGAGGGCGCTCCCGGTCCGCCGGGGGCGCCCTCCGGCGTCGGTGGGACCTGCACAGAGGCCTGCAGGTCAGGCCGACAGCACCGGTCCGGCCTCCGGGGCGCAGACGTCGCAGCGGCCGCAGGGGACCTCGACCGGCTCACCCAGCGCGTCCAGCAGCGACGCCCGGCGGCACCCCGGCTCCTCGGCGTACGCCGCCACCTCGGGCGGCGCGTCCGGCCCGACCACCAGGACGGCCGTCTCGGGGGCCACCTCGGCCAGCTCGTCGCGCCAGGTCGTGGGCTGCTCAGGCGGGTCGGCGTCGACCAGGAGCTTGACCCGGGCCCGACCGAGCGGCGGCACCGGGCCGCGGGGCACGACCAGGGCGCGCAGCCGCTTGGACCGCCACGCCCCGACCGCGGCCGCGGCGCGGGACGCGCGCATGCCCTCCGCCCAGGAGGCTGCCCGCAGGCCGCCGGCCACGAGGGCTCCGGCCAGCTGGTCGGCCCGGTCCCGGCCCGCCACCAGCACCAGGGCGGGCCCGGCCTGGGCGGCGAGGGCGGGGAGCAGCCGACGCCGCGCCGGGGCAGACCGGACCCGGGCGACGCCCAGCCAGGTGGAGGCCGGGTCCCAACCTCCCCCAGCGTGGACGGGCTCGCGCAGCCCGAACCGGCCGGCGAGGGCCTGCCGCTGCGCCCGACCGGCCTGCGGGACGACAGCGAGCACGGGGGGTCGGTCCTGCTGCAGGTCGAGGTCGGGGAGCCGGTCTGCGTGGTCGAGCACGACGAGCCCGAAGCTCGTCAGGTCGCGGGGCAGGGCGTCGGGCCGGGCGAAGACCCACTCCGTCGGCTCCTGCTCCGCGCGCATGGCGGCCAGGTCCGACTCGGAGGGCGGACGGGCGAGGGCGGGGGCCTTGGCCGCGCCGTCGGCGGGCTCGGGGGCGTCGTCGACGTGGACGACGACGTCGGCGTCCGACGGCACCTCGGCGTCGTCGGCGACCGCCGCGGGCTCGACCGCGGGCGCCTCCGCGCGTGCCTCCGCGCGTGCCTCCGCACGAGCCTCCGCGCGTGCCTCGACCACACGGGGCGCCACCAGGGCGACCTCCGGCACGGGCTCGGGGTCCGGGTGGACCTGCGGTGAGACCCAGAGCGTCGGGCCCGGCGTCACGAGCCCGGCGAGCAGACCGGCCGTCGACCCGCCGTGCCCGGGCCGGGCGACGAGCAGGCAGTCGCGCCCCTCCTGGACGGCGTGGGCCGCCTCTGCCTGTCCCGCCCGTGCCTGCGCGTGACCGAGCAGCGCCAGCCCCTCCTCGACGTCGAGGTCGCGGCCGCTGCGCCGGACGGGCCAGCGGGGGAACGTGTCCTCGGGCCAGAGGTAGGGCAGGTCGGGCAGGTCGCCGAACAGGGGGCGGTAGAACTCCGGGTCCTTCTGCACGAGGCGCGCCCGGTGCGACAGGTGGAGCTCGCGCAGGCCCCACCACGGCGGCATCGCCGGGTCGTGCGGCACCTCGCCGCCGGTCCAGGCGAGCAGCTGCGGCAGGACGGTGTCGGCGTTGCCGCGGCGGGTCCACTCGCGGCAGTTCTCGACGCCGTACAGCACGAGCCCGGGGACGAAGCCGCGCCACATCCGCACCGCGGGGTGGTTCTTCCAGGCGTAGCTCGGCCAGGTCAGCGCCCGCAGGATCTGGAACGTCTCGACCCGCTGCTTGCCCAGGCGCGGGCTGTCGAGGACCTGGCAGCTGGCACGGAGGTCCGGGTAGGGCACGAAGGTCTGCACGGGGCGGACCTACCCGGCTACACCCCGGACAGGAACCCCCGGACCAGGGCCAGCGTCTCCTCGGGGTGCTCGAACTGCGGCACGTGCCCGCAGTCCTCCATGACGACGGAGCCGGCGTCGGGCAGGGCGTCGGCGACGTGGCGGGCGAACGACGCCGGCACGAGCCGGTCGCGGTCGCCCCAGACGAACAGGGCGGGCGGCATGAGCCCGGGCAGGCGCGCCCAGAAGCCGTTGCGGCCGTAGGCCTCCTCCAGGTAGATCTGCCGGGCGCAGGAGAAGAACGCGACCCGGTGCGCGGGGGAGCGCAGCACCTTGACGGCCTCGTCGGCGGCGGCGTCGTACCAGGTCTTGGGCAGCCGGTCCGGCACGCTCATCATCGCGCGGATGGCCTCCACGACCATCCCGTGCGACGGCGGCGGCATCGGCAGGCGGGCCAGCGAGGCCGGCATGACGCGCACCATCGGCACGAAGTTGCGGATCCGCCGGAACGCCGGCGACGGCGCGAGCAGCACCAGGGCGCGCACCGACTTGGGGTGGGCCAGGCCGGCCTCGATGGCGATCCGGCCGCCCAGGCTGTTGCCGACGAGGACGGCGCCGCGGCTGGCGGTCGCGACCTGGAACGCCTCGAGCCAGGCCGCGAACCACGACGACGTGTACGGCGACTTGGGGGCGTCGGAGGAGCCGAACCCGGGGTTGTCGGGGGACAGGACGCGGTGGTCCTTGGCGAGGTCGGCGAGCAGGGGGAGCATCGAGGCGTTGGTCGCGCCGAGGCCGTGCAGCAGCACGACGGGCGGCGCGTCGGCAGGGCCCGCCTCCAGGTAGGAGGTCCGGACCCCGAGGGCCTTGACCTCGCGCCACCGCGGGTAGCTGGCGGGGTCGTGCGGGTCCTCGAACAGGCCGTCGAGCTGCAGGGACAGGGCGAGGTCGCCGCGGACGGTGAGCCGGCCGTCGAGGAAGGCGTGGACCCCGCTGGTCTGACCGCTGACCACCTCGGCGAGGACGGGGGCGCTGCCCCGGACCAGCAGCGTGGGGTCCTTGGCGCTGCCGCGCCGGGCGCGGCCCCGGCCCCCCGACACCTCGACGGTCCAGACGCCGGACTCGCCCGCGTCCAGCACGACGGTGGCCTGCCGGTCGGCGAGGGCCGTGCCGGCCAGGGACCGGCGCAGACGCGTGGTCAGCACGGTGTCGAGGTCTGCCCCCTGGAGGGGCACTGCCGAGGTCACCTGGCGACGTTACCCACGGGTACGCGACTCACGACAGGACCGGGGGGCGGCGCGCCGTCCAGTCGTCGTCCGCCTGCAGCTGGGCGGCGAGGGCGAGCAGGAGGTCGTCGCGGCCGTGGGCGGCCACGAGCTGGACCGCGAGCGGCAGGCCGTCGGTGGTCCAGCCGGCCGGCACGCTGATCGCCGGGTGCCCGCTGACGTTCCACGGCGGCGTGAACGGAACCGCGCGGCCCGCCCCGACGAGCGTGACCAGGCCGGTGAGGGCGCCGACGGCCGCGGGCGGCGTCCCGAGGACGGGGGTGAGGACGACGTCGGCGCCCGCCGGGAA